>JAGKTB010000076.1:0-3515 GCA_018993145.1 Flavihumibacter sp. | reverse complement strand
GCCCCTTCCAGCACTTTATTTGCCAATTCGGCGGGCAGTTTTTCAACCGGCCAACCCAGGATAGCTATAGCCAGTACCGGTTTCCCTCCCATCGCATATACATCACTGATAGCATTGGCAGAGGCAATCTTACCAAAGTCAACCGCATCATCTACAATCGGCATGAA
This sequence comes from Flavihumibacter sp., assembly GCA_018993145.1. GTDB lineage: Bacteria > Bacteroidota > Bacteroidia > Chitinophagales > Chitinophagaceae > Flavihumibacter. The sequence continues at coordinate 3,348 of JAGKTB010000076.1, read as the reverse complement.
AAAATCGGTAGTAGAAATCAATGCCTGGCCGTTGCCAAGATTGTATACAGCTGCATCATCCCTGCTCTGGTTTCCCACCAGCAGGTTGGCGTTTGGCTGAGCAGGCCTGGCCTGGTGCAGTATTGTATCCAATACACTGGGAGCAATCTTACAACCGCAACCTCCTCCGTGAGAGTAGGCTGTTAATGCATAATCCAATAAGTTCATAATGCTTTACTGATTGGTTAATAGTAATTGTGTAATTCGGTCCGGGTCTACTGATGCAGCTTCCAAATTAATTACGGGAGGTGCATCAGCAGGACGACTCAACAATCCCTTACGGTAAAATTTATCGTAATACTGAAGCAGGATCCGGAATGCTTCTTTTATATTATTTTCTACCAGGAAACCTATAGCTGTTTTAGTTTCCAGTCCACCCAGTCGTTTCTGGATCTTAAGTACGGCCTGTATCAGCTCCTCTTTGGTAGCAGTTCCATAGTCCTGCATAATATAGTTCAGTCGCTCTTCAAATGGAATATCAACAAAATAACAGGGAGCCATGCGCATTTGTTGATAGTAGGGCTGAGGAATTAACAGGGACCCGATCCGCCAGCTTTCATCTTCCAGCCAGCAGGTGGAACTGCCGATGGAACGAATAGCAGTACCCAACAAGTTTTCAAACATTTCCTGGCTGGGTTGGGTGGGGAGTCCTATATGCCCAAAGGCTGATCCTTTATGATTCGCCAGTTTTTCCAGGTTGATAACGGGTTCACCTAAGCGCTGCAATTTCTCCAGCACAGCCGTTTTAGCGCTGCCGGTATATCCTGCCAGAATTTTGATGCTGGCGGGGAGCTGAAAGCTTTCAACAATATATTGGCGATAGGTTTTGTATCCTCCCATCAGCGTGAATACCTTGAATCCATAGAGATCCAATAACCAGGCTACCCCGGCTGAACGCATGCCTCCTCTCCAGCAATGAACCAGAACGGTATCGGATTTTAATGCCTCAACCTGTTCCACCATTGCGCGCATTTTCGGGCCGTAAAAATCCAGGCCGATTTTGATGGCCTGTTCCCGGCTTTGCTGCTTGTAGGCAGTACCTACCTGGGCGCGTTCTTCATCTGTAAATAACGGCAAGGAATAGGCGCCGGGGATATGCGCATGGGCATATTCACCCGGACTGCGAACATCCAGTACAGGAAATTTGGCAGACAGCTCGAGGAAGTTGGAAAGTTCAATGGATTGAACCGCCATGGTGTTTACCCATTCATGCTGGCAAGAAATTCTTCATTGCTTTTTGTTCCGCGCATACGCTTCAGCAACTCAGACATAGCTTCTTCTGTATTCATATCGTTGAGGTACAAACGAAGCAGGTTCATGCGCTGCAGCACATCGCGGTCGAGCAACAGATCATCCCGGCGGGTTGAAGAGGATACCAGGTCAATAGCCGGGTAAACCCTGCGGTTGGCCAAACGGCGATCCAATTGAAGCTCCATGTTACCGGTTCCTTTGAATTCTTCAAAGATTACTTCATCCATTTTGGAGCCGGTATCAATTAGGGCTGTTGCTATAATAGTGAGTGATCCTCCATTTTCGATCTTACGCGCGGCACCAAAGAACTGCTTTGGCTTTTGCATCGCATTGGCTTCCACACCACCACTAAGTACCTTACCAGAGGAAGGTGCTACAGTATTGTGCGCACGCGCCAAACGGGTAATAGAGTCAAGCAGGATTATCACATCATGACCACATTCAACCAGGCGCTTGGCTTTTTGAAGTGCCATTGCAGACACTTTTACGTGTTTTTCAGCAGGCTCATCAAAAGTGGAAGCGATTACTTCTGCTTTTACGCTGCGCTCCATATCGGTAACTTCTTCCGGACGTTCATCGATCAGAACTACCATCAGGTAACATTCCGGATGGTTGGCAGAAATCGCATTGGCAACTTCCTTCAGCAAAACAGTTTTACCGGTTTTGGGCTGGGCTACGATAAGTCCGCGTTGACCTTTACCAATCGGAGCAAACAGATCGATGATCCGGGTGCTGTAACCATTGGGCTCGGTGAACAGGTTCAGTTTTTCGAATGGGAAAAGGGGAGTCAGGTAGTCAAAAGGAACCCGGTCGCGCACATCTTCCGGTGAGCGACCATTGATGGTATCCACCTTCAGCAGGGCGAAATATTTTTCACCTTCTTTTGGAGGGCGAACCGATCCATTTACAGTATCCCCGGTTTTTAATCCGAATAATTTTATCTGGGAGGGGGATACATATACATCATCAGGGGAAGAGAGATAGTTATAATCACTGCTTCGCAGGAAACCATATCCATCCGGCATCATTTCCAGTACACCTTCAGCGGGAATGATACCATCAAATTCAATATTGAAGATATCGCGCTGTTCTCTTCTGGGTTGTTGCTGGTAAGTTGGCTGGCGGGGAGCTACAGGAGCTTGCACCGGATCAGCCTGAACAGGAGCCTGAGCAGGCTCAGCTACTGGTTCATTTATTACGCTTGTAGTAAGCTCTTCATCAGCTGCCTGATTTTCATTCAACACTTCTTCAGGAAGATCTAACCGGGGAGCAACCTGTTTGTCCTCCAGTTTTTTCCTGCCACGTTTTCCTGCCTGCTTATCCTGCGGGCCACCTGCTGCTTCTTTCTGCTCTTCAGCACGGGCAGGAGCCTCTTCTTTTTTAGCTATGGGCTTGCGGACATCGGCTTTCCGGGGCTTTTCAGGCTCCGATTCTACGATTGCTTCTTCGGTAGAATTGCCCGTAGTAGCTTTTACAATGCGTTTACGTTTTCCTTTATCAGACGACTCAGCGCCTTTGTTTTCACTGGCCATAACTGCTTGCCTGTCGAGAATCTTGTAAATTAATTCCTGTTTGTCAAGTTTTTTCGCATTGGGTATTTTGAGTTGCTCTGCAATATCGAGCAACTCCGGAACGAGCATGTCGTTCAGTTGCAGAATGTCATACATACTAAGACTTGTGCGTTTTGTGAGATTTCAATCAGCCTTACTTACTTGTTGAAAAAATCGAAAATTGATGATTGGTTGGGCGTACTACAAGTGAGAAGTTGGTGAGCTGGAGAAGAACTAATCAGCTTGTTTCCGTCTGCAATTTTATGCTAAAAAGGGCAGAATCAAAAAAAATATGGCCGTTTTTTTCGTCAGCCATTGAAATTCAGTGCTTCCAAAAGACTCTTAACTATCGCCAAACACTGATTCGGCGTATCTTTGCCGACCTTAAATATGTGAATATGTTCAACAATCGTGTAAAAATCAGTCAGCTGCTGACCTGGGAACCGGCACAGCAGGAAGTTACGGTAATGGGATGGGTACGTACTTTTCGCAATAATCAGTTTATCGC
>JAGKTB010000075.1:0-8669 GCA_018993145.1 Flavihumibacter sp. | reverse complement strand
TTGTTCCGTTATTATACTGGAGATTATTCCTCGTATACTGATGCTGGTAGCCATACCGTATTTTCATCAGGGAGATATTGTATTCATCCTCGCCTAAGGAGCGCTTTAGGATATAAGGATCCTCCGGCAACATATCCACAGATATGATTTCCGGGAACACATCATTATTGATATCGGCTACATCCACCCCCATGGAAAACTGGGAAGTATGCTGCAGTTGTTCTGCTGCTTTATCCAGGAAGGTTCCATTACCCTGGTTGATATAGAGATAATCATTCTCATGAAAATCATTCCCGATATAGATGTCCGGATAACCGTCAAGATTGATGTCTGAAACAGCAATACCCAGCCCATAACCAATCACCGAGCTGTGAATACCCGATTCGCGCGTGATATCAGTGAAACGCTGGCCATCATTTCTGTAAAACCGGTCGCCAGACAAAGGATGATACGTACCCACAAAAGAAGCCCTTGGTCCGAAGGTTCCATTGTGGTGCAGGGAATGATTCATAAGGTACATATCGAGGTCACCATCCAGGTCATAATCCAGGAAGGCTGCCATGGTGCTCAGGCCTTTAAAATCGAGTCCGTATTCAGCCGATTTTTCTTCAAATTGAGGAACACCATCCTTCACTCCTGTACATACCAGCAACAGGTTACCGGCATTCAGTCCTTTGATAGCTGCAACCCGGCAGATATACAGATCCAGCAGTCCGTCATTGTTGATGTCAATTACTGATACACCTGTTGACCAGCCCTTATCATCGGGAATATTGGCCGCCTCTGTAACATCTTCAAATTTCAACTCCCCTTTGTTCAGATAGAGCCTGTTGCGTTCCTGGTTGCCCGCAAAAAAGAGATCCGTTTTCCCATCCTGGTTAAAGTCACCCGCTCCAATACCTGCACCATTGTAGAAATACATATAGGAGAAGATGTTCAGAGAATCGGTTGGCTTCAGGTCGTTGCGAAACTGCAAACCGGTAGCAGTTGCATCCAGCACATCAAAGGCAGCTACTGATTTTTTGGAGGAACAGGCTGCCAACAAACATACACCGGCAAGCAACCCAAGTCCCGCTATCCAATACTTATTTTTCATTGAACGGATATTCAAAAAGTTTGGGTTGATCATTATTCGGAATCAGCAGCACTGTGCTTTTATTTTTATTTCGAATGGATACTATTCCTTTTGTTACACCCCGATAGAAAAAACCAGCTTGCGGTCCACTCAGGTAATGCCAGGTACGGGAGCCCAGCTTACCATGACTGAGCATTACATGTCCGTAGGAGGCATCCAGCCGGCCAAACTGGGGAAGCAGGGCAATTCTGTTACCACCGAGCAACAAATCCGTTTGTCCATCCCCGTTAATATCCTCCGCCAGTATGGCATTAACAGAAGACCATTGAACCTGCGAGGGTAATTCAGCAACAGAAAAGTTACCGTCTCCCAGGTTCCAGGCGATGACCGACCTGGAATAGTTAAAGGTTCTTTGTTCCGCTTTGGACAATAATTCTTTGGAAAATAATTCCTGTATGCTGCGATTGGCATACTGTTCGTGCCGGAGGTTTTGTTTTTTCAAAGCAGGCACCTGGTCAGTCAGTTCTTTTTTGGTGAACACAGGCAGGTCCTTGCCATTAATGGATCGGGTCAAAATTTTCTCCCATTGTCCATTGGCGTTGAAGTCCTGGATCCAGAGTTTGACAGGATTAGTTGAATCCGGCTGCAAATAAAAATTCTTTCCAATATTTCCCAGAACCAGTTCCTCACGGCCATCCTTATCCGCATCAAAAGCCAGTACCGATTGCCACCAGCCAAACCGCCCTTTCAGGGAAGTTTCGATTTCAGCAAATTTTCCATTTCGGAATTCAAATACAGTTGGCTCCATCCACTCTCCCACTATTACCAATTCGCGCGCTGCATCTCCTGTTATATTCGCCCAACAGGCATCGGTAATCATGCCCAACTTAGCTATGGCCGGATTCAGGCTGGCTGTTTGATTTGTAAACTTTCCGCCTCCTTCATTTTGCAATAGCATGGACTCAGGTATCAGTCCGTATTGAGCCGGCACAGATCTTGAACCTACAAAGAGATCGAGGTCTCCATCGCCATCCCAGTCGGCAGCCCGGATAACTGCTGTATTGGCTTTATTGGCAGGCAGTGGATTCGCCGAAAGGGTAAATCTCCCCTTACTATCGTTCAGGTATAAACGCAGATCCAGCAGTTTGCTTCCCGCTGCCTGATTATTTCCCCCTGCTCCTACAATCAGGTCCTGGTCACCATCTCCATCCGCATCAAAAAACAGGGCAGCAACATCTTCAAAGGCGGCAAAGCTCTTCCAATAACTGCTGTCTGCTTCTATAAAACCATTGGATTTTTGCAGGTAGAGATGTGCTGATTTACCAGCCGGACCTCCAATGAATACATCCTCCAGCCCATCACCATTCACATCTGCTTTTGCATAAGCTGGGCCTTCCCTTGATAAGAAGACTGGAATATTTCGCTCATTGTATACATCCTGGTAATCGTCTTCTTCCGGCGTTTTAAAGACCTGGTTATTACCGGGACCAAACAAGGTAAGATGCTCTCCGGAAATCGATGGTATCCAGGGTTTGGCATCGCGCATACTGATCTCAATGGTCGAATTCAGTGCCGGATTTTTGATTACCGAATATTCCATTTTGGCTGGCCAGAAAACCAGCACCGAATCAATGGATTTATCTCCCAATCCTACATGTAAAACATAATCCACTGAAGATTGAAATCCCCGGCTGGGAATCTGTTCGCGATAATGTACCGCACCAGGCTGATACACAAAAACTCTTGCCCCAACTGCAAACCGGTTTTGATCAGTTCCGTTGAGTTTTATTTTCAGGTAATGCTGGCTGCTATCCTGTTCCATCGAATTGTTCCGGTACAGCAGGCTTGGCTGGTTTACATTGTTGATGATCAGATCAAGATCGCCATCATTATCCAGGTCACCATAAGCTGCTCCATTGGAAAAACTTGGAATATCCAGTCCCCATTCTTTCGCCACATCAGCAAAATGGAGCTGTCCTTTATTGCGGAACATTTTATTCGGGATGGGATTGGATGGCATCTTGTTGATAATCTCACTCACTTCTTCCTTTCTGCCCGTGAGCACCATATTCTGAATCACATCATTTGCAAAGAAGTCAATAAAATCCTGGTCGGTCACATCCTGATAGATGCCATTGCAAACAAAGATATCATTGCGACCATCGTTGTCTGCATCAAAGATCAATCCGCCCCAGCTCCAATCGGAGGCAGCTACTCCACTGAAAAAGGCAGTTTCCATAAAGACCCCATACCCTGAATTCAGCTGCAGTGTATTCTGGAGAAACTGATTATAAAATCCGGAGCGCTGCTTTAATCGTTGAATATCTGTATGTTCAAATGTTGTAGTAGTCTTAAGTCGTTTATCATCATCCGGTAACATTTCGGTTACAAAAATATCCGGGAGTCCATCATTATTCAGATCACCCATATCAGCACCCATGGAAGAGTGACTGATATGTTGCATATAATCTTCGAGTTTTTCTTCAAACCGGCCATTCTGCTGGTTGATATAGAGATAATCGCGTTCAAAAAAATCGTTGGACACATAAATATCGGGATATCCATCACGATTGACATCACCCACCGTAACACCCAGACCAAAACCAATCAGGCTGCCATAGATATTGGCCTCCTCACTAACATCCACAAACCTACCATTGTCATTTCTCAATAAACGATCGCCTCCTCCTTTCAGAAAATCTGCCACCGGCCAGTCTTTCGCACGCAGGTCACGCTTATTGGCATAGTTCAGTGTATTAACCGGGATAAAACTATTATTGAGGATATAAGCATCCAGGTCGCCGTCGAGATCATAATCAAAAAAAGCGGCATGGGTGGTATATCCTGCATCAGCGAGCCCATATTCTTTTGCCTTCTCAGTAAACGTGAGGTCCTTGTTGTTGATGAAAAGGGCATTGTCCTGGATCATACCTTTTTTATAACCGGCATTACAGACATAAATATCCAGCCAGCCATCGTTGTTGATGTCTACGAATACTACACCGGTACTCCATTTATCAGCTTCTTCAATACCGGCTGCAGCAGAAATGTCTTCAAACTGGAAATTGCCTTTATTGAGAAAGAGTTTATTCTCGCCCATATTGGCGGTAAAAAACAGATCCGGCAATCCATCATTATTGATATCGCCAATACCACATCCACCACCGTTATAATAATTGCGATAGGAGAAGATATTAAAGAGTTCATCCCCGGTTACGGTATTGGTAAATTCTACTCCGGAGTTTTTCATCAGGGAGAAGCGGGTTGTCTCCTTAGCCGCATCACCGGTACAACTCATCAACCCAATCAATCCACCCACTGCATATCGAATCAAATGCTTCATGCTTCAAACTAAATAAAAAAATGGCCATTTATACAAATGACCATTTTTTTTAAGAGATAAAACCAAATTAATAGCCAGGATTCTGTGTCAGATTCGGATTCACCGCCAGGGCGTTGGAAGGAATCGGGAACAGAATGTATTTGTTGTCTGAGGTACCAGGCTTGGTAGGACCATAAGGTGCCAGGAATTTACCAAAACGGATCAGATCATGTCTTCTCCAGCTTTCCCAGTAGAACTCGCGACCTCTTTCATCCAGCAGGATATCAGCAGTCAGAGAAGTCAGTTGGGAAGCATCTCTTTTATCGCGCAGTTCATTCACGATATCCAATGCATCTTCTGTATTTCCTTTTCTGAACAGGGCTTCTGCTTTCATCAGCAATACATCAGAATAGCGCAAGAGCACATAGTCATTGTTTGCTGTACCGGCGATATCATCTGTCATATTGGGAACATACTTAACTACGCGGATACCAGGAGTTTCAACCTGTCCACTGATAACTGGAGCAATATCACGGGTGAACACCAGGTTATTACCGGAACGATCTTTCAGGGCAACACCATCCTCATCAAACTGTTGACCAATCAGGAAACCAACGCGCATACCAGTTACATCGGTAAAGCCAGGATATTCTCTTCCCCGGCGCTGATCGCCTGCTTCAAACTTGTCGTAGAAGTTAGCCAGCGTAGTGAAACCATTCCATCCACTAGGAGTTTGGTTATAGTGAGTTCCGCAATAGAAATGGAAACGTACGTTACCACCATCTCCGATTTCATTTTTATTGGCAAAAATGATTTCCTTAGATGATTCTGTATTGGTTGGAATAAAGTTTCTGAAGAAATCGTCTTCAATCTGGAATTTACCGCTATTGATCACTTCATCACAAAGAGCAATCACGCGATCCATATCAGCTGCTTCAAAAGTTGGAGCCAGGCGATTGGCGTAAACACCTCTGTTCAGGTAGGCTTTAGCGAGCATGGTTTTAGCCATCCACTTGGTAGCCTGTGTTGGAGCTGCGGTTTCACTAAGATCAGCCTGTGCTGATTCCAGATCTTCGATGATTTTATCCAATGCTTCTGAACCCACCAGTACCTGGGGATCCTGCAGCAAGTTTTCACCTGGTTCACGTACAGGAACCTGGTTGTAGAGGTCCAGTACATAGAACATAGCATAGGCGCGCAGGGCAAGTGCCTGTGCAGCAGCATCAGCGGGCGGACTAAACGTCAACAGGTTGGTTGTGTTAAACACAATCTGAAGCAGGTTGTTGAAATTGTCGCGGATACGCTGGTTTTCAGCATCCCAGGTGTGGGTATGCAGTACGCGCCATACACCATTATCATCCCAGTCACCACCACGTGTAGGTCCGATACAGTCATCAGATGACATATCCTGAAGGGCAAATACCCCGGTTTGATCCTGGAAGGGTCCACGGAATGAGTTGTAGCAGCCTCTTAGCAAACCGTTGATATCTGCAATTTCCTGCGCCTCCTCAAGCGTTAATTCCGCATTGAGTTTTTCATCCAGTTTGGTACAACCCGTAAGCAGGCCCACGCCCATCCAACAGGTTGCTGCAATAATTATAGATCTCATATTAAATAGTTATTTAAGAATTAAAGTGATACACTAAGTCCAATCATATATGTTCTGGCAGAAGGGTAAGGGGTGTACTCAATACCGAAGGAAGGAACACCATCAACAGGTTTCGGAGTGTTCACTTCGGGATCGAATCCACTGTAGTTGGTCAGGATAAACAGGTTCTGACCAGTCAGGTATACGTTAACCCCTTTAAAGTTCTTGCCAATGTCCCCAATAAAGTAGGACAGTGTCATGTTGGCCATTTTGAAATAATCACCTTTTTCCAGGTAACGGGTTGAAACGGGCTGAGAGTTTGCAGTACTTTCTAACAAATTAGTATTGAAAACTGTTTTCGCAATGTTCCGGTTATTATTCAGGTTACCGATTGCCAGGGTAGCCTGGGTTGTGTTGTTATAGATATCGTGACCGAAAGCACCATTCATGTTCATGTTCAGGCTAAGCTTTTTGTAAGCAAGCGTAGTACTGAAACCGAGCAGGGTGGTTGGGTTTGGATTACCTACAAAGAAACGGTTGGCATTGTTGTTGGGATCACCACCCTCAAACTGTGCAGCACCATCTCTGTCGATTCCCAGGAAACGACCCATGAAGAAGGCGTTCAAAGGCTGACCATTTGCCATACGCTGTGCGAAGGCACCAGTCAGACCCTGACCATTGATAGCACCAGTGAGTACAGCCGGACCATCATAATTCTTCAACTCATTCTTCAGGAAGGAAGCAAAGATGCCCACGTTCCACTGGAAGTCTTTTTTCTCAATAGCAGCCCAGTTCAATGTGAATTCCAGACCTGAGTTGATTACTTCACCCGGCAGGTTTACCCAGTAACGAGAAGCAGGTGCAGGTGGCTTAGCTTCAAAGTTGAAGAGCAGGTCAGTGGTATTCTTGATGAAATATTCAACAGAACCAGACAGTCTGCCTTTCATAACTGAGTAATCCAAACCGAAGTTGAACGTTTCAGATCTTTCCCATCTCAAATCAGGGTTAGCTACGTTGATCAGGGCAAAAGCACCATTAGCGCCTGTGTAGGCATAACGATCCTGTGCAGCACCTGCAGGGAATTCCTGGTTACCTACTACACCCCAACCTACTCTGAGTTTCAGGTTATCGAAGAAAGTACTTCCCTTCATGAACTCTTCATTCGAGATATTCCAGGCAGCAGCCAGTGAGGGGAAATAACCATAACGGTTGTTCGAACCGAATTTGTTGGAACCATCTGCACGGAAAGTAGCAGTTAACAGGTATTTATCCAACCAGTTAACATTCACGCGACCAAAGAAAGATTGCAATTCAGAGGAAGGATCTGCAAAAGAACCAATACCACGGTTGGCCTGGTTAGAACCCTGCAGATAATTAGTGTAAGGAATCGCAGAGGAAGTAAATCCTTCTGCTCCTGCACCAAATCCTTTGTTTTGGAATTTCATGTATTCATAACCCAGCGTACCGGAGAAATACAGAGCATCGGTTAACTGCTTGTTATAGTTCAATGTGTGTGTAATCTGCTGAGTAGTCAGTTCATTGTTCTGAACATTACCCCATCCGAGGTTTTCAACACCCGGAATATTGATCCAGCGGGCAATCTCTGTTCTACGAACACCGGTACCATAGTTCAAACTCATCAACATACGGTATTCCAGGTGATCATTGAACTTGAAGTAGGGAGATACACTCGCCAGTACATTGGTGGTTTTGGAATTATCAGAATAGGCTTCTGATGCCGCCAATGGGTTGATGTTGGCATTCGGAAAACCACCACCTTTGATATTCAGGCTACCATCAGGATTGCGAAGCGGACGGGTTGGGATCCACTGCAGTGCCTGACCAATCAAACTTCCTTCGAACCCGGAGTTGGTAGCAACAGGTGCTATATCTTCCTCCACTTGTGAAGTAATCACGTTGATATCCAATCCTAGTTTTTTGCTTTCCAGGAATTTGAAGTTTCCATTCAGGTTGGCAGTATATTTTTTCATGCCAGACTTGATGATGATACCTTCCTGATCGTAATAACCCATAGACAAACGCAAACGGGCATTTTCATTACCACCGCTTGCACTTACATTGTAGTTCTGGAAAAGGCCTTTGCGGGTGATGGCATCCATCGCATCCACATTACCACCCCAATCACTACCACTAATATTATATGTAGAAAGTGCGTCTCTGTATTCACTTGCAGATAACACTTCCAGTTTTTTCAGGATTTCACTGAAACCAACCTGTGTACCTACATCAATTTTAGGAGCACCGCTCTTACCTCTTTTGGTGGTGATCAAAACAACACCATTGGCACCTCTTGAACCATAGATCGCAGTTGCAGACGCGTCTTTCAATACGTCCATGCTTGCGATATCAGCAGGGTTCAAAAAGTTCAGTGGGTTAGCATCCGGAGAAGCACCCAAACCGCGGGCATCCAATCCCGGACGCGCAGAACGACCATCCAGGGGAACTCCATCAACTACATAAAGAGGCTGACCACCGGCACGAACAGAGGAGTTACCCCGAATCCGTACAGAAGTTTGTCCACCTGGCTGACCACTGTTGTTCAGTACCTGAACACCAGCTGCTTTACCCTGGATCAACTGATCCGGAGCGTTCATGATACCCTGGTTGAAATCCTTTTCCTTTACCTGGGCAACAGAACCTGTCAGGTCTTTTTTACGAGCTGT
>JAGKTB010000074.1:0-5959 GCA_018993145.1 Flavihumibacter sp. | reverse complement strand
GGGCTGCGCCTGTTTTACTCCAGCCCGGAAAAGCTTCCCAGGCGGCGTCAATGGCTTTTTCAATATCAACTGCATTACCCCGTGCTGCCTGTGTAAATGGCTTACCATCAATAGGGGAAATATTATCAAAATACTGACCGGAATCCGGACGAACCCAACGGCCACCGATAAAATGATCGTACCGGTCTTTAAAATTTGGGCGGGGCGCCACATTAGACACCGGCGCCGATGCTGTTGCTGTACTCATATGGAAGCTTTTAATCGTTATTAAGACCCTGAATTTTCAACCATTTTCAGGGAGATGGCATCACGATTGTATTTTTTTATAGCACAATTGTACTTTGCCTTTTGCACCCCGTAGAAAATTGAACTAACTTGAAAGAAGGAATCTGACGACGCATGCCATCCGGAAAATATTTACAAAAGATTGATCTCACACATCCGAAATACCTCCAGACATTGGTGGAAAACAGGCGTGTATTCAATCTGCAAAACTGCGAACTGAATGTGTTCGAAAGTTATCAGCAGGCCTGGCGGGTGCCGCTCACTTTCAGCGATTTTGTTATCACCAGCATGGTTCGCGGAAAAAAAATAATGCACCTCCTCGATAAACCTTCCTTTAATTACCTACCCGGAGAAACCGTTATTGTTCCGGCCGATGAAACCATGGTGATCGATTTTCCGGAAGCCAGTGCCGATAACCCTTCACAATGCATCGCGTTGGCAGTGGATGCACGATATGTTACCGATACTCTGCAGTACCTGAACAGTTATTATAACAACGATCCGGATGAACAACACCAATGGCGATTGCAGTTTAATCAGTATCATTTTGAAAACGATACAGAAATTACCGAAACCATCAATAAGATCATTCGTGTTTGCAGCAGCGGGGATAAAGCCAAAAATATATTTGCAGATCTAAGCCTCAAGGAATTGCTGATCCGGCTGGTCCAAAGCCAGCATTTGATGCAGGTGAAAGTGGAATCCGATACAGCAGGCAATCACAGTCGCCTTCACCATGTATTGCATTTCATTCACCAGCACCTGACCGAACGAATCTCCATGGATCATTTGTCGCGCAAGGCTTATCTGAGCCGAAACGCATTTTTCAAGTGGTTCAGAGAGCAATTTGGCATTACTCCTCTTGAATACATCAACCGCGAACGGATCAAACTGGCCAAGCAACTACTGGCCGATCCCCGGCAGTCCGTCACGTCCGTTAGTCTCCAGTGCGGATTCAGTGATGTAAACTATTTCGTTCGCCTCTTCAAAAAAGCAGAAGGAATAACTCCAGGTTCTTATCAGGCTTGTCTGATTAAATAGTTAAATTCAGGCTTCAACTAGAGTTATGAAAAAATTGATTCTCCTGCTACTGGCAGGCACCCTGCTATTGATTAGCCCGAATCAACTGCTTTCACAGGTGCAGCAAATCGATTCAGCGCTTACCGCGCTGTATCAATCCGGTCGTTTTAACGGCGTAGTTCTGTATGCGGAAAAGGGAAAACCGATCCTCTCCAAAACCTATGGGGTAGCGGATTTTCAAACGGGAAAACCTTTGAGCATTTCCTCCCCATTTAACCTGGCATCGGTTACCAAACAATTTATTTGTGCAGGCATTTTGATCCTGTATGACCGGGGTTTGTTACAACTGGATGAACCTGCCAGTAAATATCTCCCAACACTTCCTTATCCGGAAGTTACGATCCGACAACTGATGACGCATACTTCCGGATTGCCAGAATATTTTGAGTTGTTCAATAATAACCGGGGCAATGCAGATACACTTAACAACAAACTGCTGCTTGCGATGCTGGCTCAATACCGGCCTCCCATGCAATTTTCACCCGGCAGCTCCTGGTCCTACTGCAACACGAATTACGTATTGCTGGCCTCCATCCTGGAAACAGTTTCCGGCCAGGGCCTGGAAGCGTTTTTTCAAAAAGAAATCATTCGTCCGCTTGGCTTGAAGAATACCTATATTTTTCGCCTACCCGACACCGTTAACAACCCCCACCAGGTAAAGGGATTCCAGGAAGAAAACGGTCAACGCAGACTGAATGATCTTACTTTCTGGGATGGTGTGGTGGGTGACGGCAATCTCTTTTCTTCTGCCGAAGACCTGTTAAAATGGGAACAGCAGTTGTACAAATCTAAAATCATAAAGCCGGCTACACTGGCAATGGCTTTCCAACCGGTAGCACTTACTATTCAAGGCCGTGATTCCAGTTATCCCTATGGTTTCGGATGGGGTATTGACAAACCGGGTGAGCAATATTCGCATACCGGCGGCTGGACAGGTTTTGTGAACATTATCATGCGGGATGTCAAAAAGAAACGTACCCTGATACTGCTTAGCAGTGGCAGCAATCCGGCAGCCATGATAGCAGCCAGGAACTGGTTCAATGGAAATCCTGTAACGGTAAAGCCTACCCGAATCATTACCAATGTAAAGGTAGTGGATGGAACTGGCACACCTGCCCGCAACGCCGCTGTACGCCTGGAAGGCGACAAAATCCTGGCTGTGGGAGAACTGCAACCCTTCCCCGGTGAATCCGTGGTAGACGGAGGAGGAAAGATCCTGGCTCCCGGGTTTATTGATACGCATAGTCACCTCGAAGGCTCGCTTCAATCCAAACCACAGGCCCTGGCAGCCCTGAACCAGGGAATCACTACCATTGTTGCCGGCCAGGATGGATATGGCAGTTGGATGGACAGCCTGGAGGCCACTATCAAAAGAACCGCTCCGGCTATAAATCTGGCAACCTATACGGGACATACCGGACTTCGGGAAATAGTAATGGGGGAGAATAACCTGCACCGTACAGCTACATCCGACGAATTGAATAAAATGAAAGTTTTACTGGCTGCCGAATTAAAAAAAGGGTCACTGGGTTTATCAACCGGACTGGAATATGAGGGGGCCTGGTTCTCCTCCTATAACGAAGTATTGGAACTGGCAAAGGTTACTTCGTTTAACCAGGGCCGTTATATCAGTCACCTGCGTAGTGAAGACATTCAGTTGAGAGATGCCATTGAAGAGATCATCGGCATCGGAAAAGAAGCCCGTATACCAGTTCAGATTTCACATCTGAAAATAGCGTTGAAAAATGATTGGAAAACATCCCCGGCCATCCTGGCCAGACTGGAAAGAGCAAGGCAGCAGGGCATCAATATTACAGCGGATGTTTATCCGTATGAATTCTGGCGCAGTACCCTCAAAGTATTGTTTCCTAAAACCGATTATACCAATGAAGCCAGTGCAGAATTCGCGGTAACCCAAAGCCTGGATCCTTCCGCATCCGTATTGGTAGCATTTAAACCCCGACCAGAATACCGCGGTAAAACACTATCGGAAGTTGCAGCACTGCGAAAGGAAACGCCTGCCCGCACAGTAATGGCATTGATCGCTGAAGCGGAAGCCTTTCGCAAAGCCAATCCAGATAGCGGAGGAGTGGAAGGCATTATGGGAAAATCCATGACCGATGCAGATGTATCCGCATTTTTAAGCTGGCAGCACACGAATATTTGTTCGGATGGTGCTGATGGCGGCCACCCACGAGGCTATGGATCTTTTACAAGAGTACTGGCTGAATATGTGCGAGAGAAAAAAATCATGTCGCTCGAAACAGCGATCAACAAAATGACTGCCCTCTCAGCAGAACATGTGGGAATCCGGCAACGCGGACTAATCGCCGCCGGCTACTATGCCGACCTGGTCTTACTTGATCCCGATACCATCCAGGACCATGCCACCATACAAAATCCACAGGCTCTTTCCGATGGAATCCTGAAAGTTTGGGTGAATGGAGAACTGGTATATGCCAACAAAGAATTCATGGGAACATTTCCCGGCAGATTAATCAAAAGATGAATACATGAACCGACCAAAAGCAATTGTAATTACGAATGGATTACTGGACCATTCAGATGCCAAAACAGCACACGGACTGATTCGCGGAACCGAACGATTTGAGGTTGCCGGCATTATCGATTTTAAACAGGCAGGCAAAGACGCAGGAGAAGTGCTGGATGGGAAACACAGGAACATTTCTGTATATGCCAGCCTGGAGGAAGCACTGGAAGCGCATACGGATCTCCGTTATTGTATCATTGGCGTTGCAACCGTAGGAGGAATTCTGCCTCCCGACTTTATCAGCATTATTGAAACCGCCATTCGAAACAGGATTTCGGTTGTAAATGGATTACATGATTACCTGAATGAACGCCCCAACCTGGTAGCAATAGCTGCGGATTATGGTGTCGAACTTATTGACATCCGCAGGCCTAAAAAAAGAGCAGATCTTCATTTCTGGTCCGGAGACATATTTTCCGTTACAGCACCTATTATTGCTGTGTTAGGCATGGACTGTGCCATGGGCAAAAGAACAACCTGCAGGTTGATACGTCAGGCATGCGAAGCGGAGGGTATTCGGGCACAAATGATTTATACGGGACAAACAGGCTGGCTACAGGGCGGCCAATATGGATTCATTTTCGATTCTACCCTGAATGATTTTATTTCCGGTGAGTTGGAACATGCTATTCTGCAATGCTGGAAAGAAGTAAACCCCGATATTATTTTGCTGGAAGGACAATCAGCCCTCCGGAATCCAAGCGGTCCGGCTGGCTCCGAATTCCTGGTTTCAGGCAATGCCAAATACACCGTTTTGGTACATGCCCCGAAACGAACCCATTTCGAACACACACCCGCATGGGGAGCAATTCCTTCGGTACAATCTGAAATTGAACTGATCCGGCACTATGGCTCCACCGTTATTGCCGTTGCGCTGAATACGGAAGATTGCTCCACGCAAGAAGCCTACGAATTTCAACGAATACTGGAAGCGGAATTGAACCTGCCCGTGTTGCTCCCTTTACAGGAAGGAGTGCAAAAGCTGCTGCCGGTTTTAAAGACAATCCTATGAAAATTCATTCTTACCGCGTCTGGCTGGAGAATATCCCACTCTCGAAACCATACTCAATTGCCTATAGCACCAGTTCAGATGCAGCCATCGTTTTCCTGGAACTTACACTGGAAAATGGTAGTACCGGGCTGGGTGCTGCAAGTCCCTTTGAAGAGGTGGTGGGAGAAAACCCCGCAGACACCCTTCGCCATTTGCAATCCGGTTTCCTGGAAAGTTTTCTTGGCAGAGATATCCGGCACTTCAATCAACTGATTGATGAAGCCTCCATTCATTTTAGTCACCTGCCCGGATCTCTGGCCGCGGTTGATCTTGCACTGCACGATGCTTTTGGAAAATTCCTGGGGATTCCCGTGCTGGAATTCTACGGACAAAAAATTAAACCGATGCCAACTTCCGTCACCATTGGCATCAAGGATATAGCTGGAACATTGGCCGATGCAAGGGAATACCTGGATATGGGCTTCCAAATCCTCAAAATCAAAACAGGAGTGGATGTAGAGCAGGATCTGGAAAGAGTGTTTCGGCTCCGGGAAATGGCGGGACCAGCAATTCAATTGCGGGTTGATGCCAACCAGGGATATGATCTCCCCAAATTGAAACGATTTCTCGCAGGAGCTGAAAAGGCCGGCATTGAGCTGATTGAGCAACCCCTGCCCGCTGCTGCCGATGAAGTCCTGCTGCAATTAGAAGACCACCAACGCACTCTTTTAGTTGCGGATGAATCCTTACTCGATGCTTCAGCCGCTTTCCGGCTGGCGCATACACCTAAACGTTATAGTGTCTACAATATCAAACTGATGAAATGTGGCGGCATCCGGGCAGCCAGGGAAATCGCCCTGCTCGCCCAACAGGGCGGTATTGCCTTGTTCTGGGGTTGCAACGATGAAAGTAAGTTAAGTATCACTGCTGCTTTGCATGTCGCTCTCTCCTGCCCCAATACACGCTACCTCGACCTGGATGGTAGCCTGGAATTGAGCAACGATATTATTACCGGTGGATTCAGCATTGAGAACGGTTGTTTAATACCACTT
>JAGKTB010000073.1:0-3281 GCA_018993145.1 Flavihumibacter sp. | reverse complement strand
TGCTGTTATTGGTCTCGGTAAGGTTGGTTCTCTCGTTGGGACCCTGCTGAGCGATGTTTTCACAGTTACCGGTCTGGATCGTCAAAAGCCGGCTACTGAAGTTCCTTTTGCTGTAGTTACTGGTTCGGTAAATGATGCAGAACAACTGCGGTCTTTCCTGGCTGATAAAGACGCTGTAGTATCCTGTTTGCCCTACAACCTGAACCTGCCGGTGGCCCAGGCTGCACATGCGCTGGGTATTCATTATTTCGATCTTACAGAAGATGTGCCTACTACCACCGCGATTCGCGAAATGGCCAAAACTTCCAAAGGTGTGATGGCTCCTCAGTGCGGCCTGGCACCCGGATTTATTGGTATTGTGGGAGCAGATCTTTACAATCGTTTTACAAAGCTGCGCGATGTGGAACTGCGCGTGGGAGCGCTTCCCCGTTATCCAAATGGCCTGATGGGCTATTCCTTTACCTGGTCGCCCGCTGGTGTGATCAATGAGTATATCAATGATGCTGAAGTGATCCATAATGGTCAGCGCAAAATGGTGCCTTCCCTGGATGGTATTGAGATGATCAATATCGAGGGACAGGAGTTCGAAGCCTTTAGTACTTCCGGTGGTTTGGGAACTATGTGCGAAACCCTTGCTGGTAAAGTAGATACCCTGAACTACAAAACCATGCGATATCCGGGGCATGCCAAGCTGATGCGCTTCCTTTTATATGAACTGATTCTGAAAGAAAAGCGTGAACTGGTGGAGCAAATCCTGACGGAAGCCAAACCTCCTGTGCGCGAAGATGTTGTATATGTGTATGCGGTAGTGGAAGGATGGAAGGGTGATCAGCTGGCCCGTGAAGAATTTTACCAGGCCTATCATCCGATCCTGATTCATGGTAAGGAGTGGAGAGCAATCAGCTGGACAACTGCTGCTTCTGTTGCTGCCGTAGTTGAAATGGTGGCGAATGGCACCCTGCCAAAACAGGGTTTCATCAAGCAGGAAGAAATTCCATTTGATGCCTTCATCAAAACCAAAAATGGATCGCTGTACCTAAACCACGAATCCGCGAAATAACCTCACCCGAGCTATGACACAGAATAGTGCTTTAGAACAAGTGCTGGGCGGACTCATGCGCCGCTACCAGGAAAGAGTGCCCGATGTACAGGGTATCATCGCCGCCATGATTAAAGAAGGGCTGATTGAAAAAGCGGATGATATTGAGAATGACCATATCGCATTCAGGACCATGGGCGTTCCGCATTTAGGTATCCAATCGCTGGAAAAGATCTTCCTGCATCTGGGATACAGGCGGATGGATCATTATGTGTTCAGGGAGAAAAAGCTGGATGCTTACTGGTATGCACCACCTGCTCCTCAATACCCGCGTATTTTCATCAGTGAATTACGTGTACAGGACCTGAGTCCTGTAACACAGTCCATCATTCGCTCTTACACAGATGAAGTGACCAGTGATCCGGTGGATGCTTTGGACCTGAATGATGCTGCTGCCGTGGATCAGTTCCTGCACAGCGGACTCTGGCCCACACCTACCTATGCTGATTTCCTCGAACTCGGCAAGGAAAGTGAATACGCTGCCTGGGTTATTTATAACCGTTATTATCTAAATCATTTTACCGTAAGTGTGCATAACCTGCCGGAAGGATTCAATCGCCTCGAAGCGTTTAATGAATTCCTGGAACGCAATGGCTTTGTATTAAATGATTCGGGAGGTAAGATCAAGGCGAGTCCGGATGGTTACCTGCGCCAGTCGTCAACTGTTGCCCGCAAAGTAGAGGCACAGTTTGCGGGTGGGGAGACCCATCTGATTGCGGGTTCCTATGTTGAATTTGCAGAGCGCGGGGTGCTGAAAGAATTCCAGCACTTACCTGCTGACCAGATTCGAAGGGAACATCGGCGCGAAGGATTTGAGGCCGGTAATGCGGATAAGATTTTCGAAAGCACCTACAGTGCGCAGACAAGCCGGGTGAATTAATCACAATTCAACCGGCAAATACTGCAATTCATCGTTAATCCTGCAACTTTGTACCATCTGACTTTGGGCGATACCCTCAATGGGCTATCTTGAAAAAAAAGTCTGGATGTTGAACAGTATGGCCTTCCTGAAATATTCCAAAAGTGAAAGGTGGATAGCGGCATTGCTGCTGCCACCTTTTGCTATTATTGCGAATATTTTACTCTTTGGGAGCAAGTATTTCCAGTCTTTATCCGGATTTCTGACGGCCACCCTGATTACACTGGCTGTGATTTTCCTGGTGTATGTTTCCTGCGGCATGGTAGCTGTTATTTTTTTACATAAGTATCCCAAGTACAGCCAAACCTTCAAGCGGATTGGTTTTAGTTTAATTGCCTATATCTTAATGATGGCAGCAGGGGTAAGCCTATTGTTTTGGGGCTATGATTACCTGGGTTTCCTGGGTTTTACCATGGATTACAAAAGTTATTTCTGGACCCTGATGATTGGTTTTGCCTGTAATTTGCTGGCAACCAGTTTTAATGAGGGAGCCACCTTTTACGAGAAATGGAGAGTTCTGGTAGATGAAGCAGAGCAATTGAAAAAAGAAAACCTGCAAAGCCAGCTGGAGGGACTCAAGGGCCAGGTAAATCCGCACTTTTTGTTCAACAGTCTCAATTCCTTGTCCAGTTTAATCAGTGAAGATCCGGGAAAGGCTGAGAAATTCCTGGATGAAATGAGTAAGGTGTACCGGTATATGTTGCGTACGAATGAAGATGGTCTCACTACCCTGGAAACCGAATTACAATTCATTCAAAGTTATTTCCATCTGCTCAAAACGCGCTATGGCGATGGCCTTGATATGGAACTAAAGATCGATGAAAAGCTCCTGCATTACCTGATTCCGCCGCTGACACTTCAGATTCTTGTAGAAAATGCAGTTAAGCATAACATGATTCTTCGCGATAGCCCTCTCGTGATTCAGTTGCTCACTACCAATAGCCGCAAACTCATTGTTACCAACAACCTGCAGCGAAAGAACCGGATGGTTTTTTCCAATAAAGTAGGACTCAATAATATCCATAACAAATACCGGCTGATGAAACAGGAGGAGATCCTGATCCGGGATGACGGGAAAGAGTTTTCGGTTATTGTACCGTTGATTCAGCCCTGATTTACAGTTCATGCACTGATTTTAGCAACTAATCCGCTTCTAATAGCAGAGGCGGGCGGGGCATATTAATTTTGTTTAATATCGTTTGTATGAAAGTACTCATTGTTGAAGATGAAGAACTGGCAGTAAAGAAACTGCAGAAGACATTG
>JAGKTB010000072.1:0-3876 GCA_018993145.1 Flavihumibacter sp. | reverse complement strand
GATCGTTATTTTATTTCCAAAGCGGCGAATAAGATCTGGGAAATCGAAGATCACCAGATCAAGGAATTTAAAGGAACCTATGCTGAATGGGTAGACTGGAAAGAACGCATGGCAAAACAGCGGGAGCAGAAAGAAGTGAAGGAAGTGAAGGAAGTGAAGGCTCCGGTTGTTCAGCAGATAAGCGAAATCAAACCTGCTGCACCGGTTTTAAATCGTGAGCAGAAGAAGGAATTACAGAAAGTACAGCGACAGTTTAACCAGGTGGAGGAAAAGATCGCCCGACTGAAAGAAGAAAAAGTCAAACTGGAAGCAGCGCTGGCAGATCCGTCTACGTATTCGGATAAACAGAAATTCGCAGCAGCGGAATCGGCATACAAAAAAAACGGCGAGGCATTAGAACTGCTGAACCAGGAGTATGAAACTTTGTTTGAAAAGATCCTTTCGATGGAAACGGAAATGGACTAACTTCATGGTGTATGAAACCATGGTGGATCTTCGGGATTATCCTTCTTCTCCTATTTACTCCTTACTATAACCTGCAGGCTCAAACAGGCAAGCAGCGACCAAAAATCGGGCTCACACTCAGTGGCGGTGGAGCAAAAGGATTGGCGCATATTGGTATTCTTAAAGCAATAGATTCAGCAGGCTTACATATTGATTATGTAACCGGCACTTCAATGGGAGCCATTGTGGGAAGTTTGTATGCTATCGGATATTCCGGTGATTCCATCTTACAAATTGCCCGCAACATGGATTGGAATGTGTTGCTCAGCAACCGCTCCTCTCTGCAGGCTTTTATCATGGAAGAAAAAAATGAGTATGGACGGTACGCGCTGGAACTACCCATGGAAAATGGCAGGTTCCGTATTCCATCCGGTGTATTAGAAGCGGAAGAACTCTGGCTAAAATTCAATGAACTCTACAACCCGGTTTATGGAGTCAAAGATTTCAACCAGTTTAAGCGCCCCTTTAAATGTATCGCAACGGATCTGGAAACTGGAGATGCGGTTGTGCTTGACCGGGGCGATCTGATATCTGCCGTTCGTTCCAGCATGGCCATTCCTTCCGTATTTACTGCAGTAGAACTAGGAGGTAAAAAGCTGGTGGATGGCGGACTGATCCGGAATTTCCCAGTTAGTGATGTGCGGAATATGGGTGCGGAAATCGTAATCGGTAGCAGCGTAAGCAGTGGACTGTTATCGGCAGAAAAAATCACTTCCCCCGTTCAGATCCTGATGCAGATTGCCTTCTTTAAAGAAGCAAATCTGAGTAAGCAGGAAGTGGCCTTGACAGATTATTATATTGAACACCCGGTATCCAACTATACAGCAGGGAGCTTTAACTCGAGCGACAGTATCCTTGCCATAGGTTTGCTGATGGGAGACCTGCATTATCCCTATTTTAAAAAACTGGCTGATAGCCTGAATGCAATTTATGGTCCGCCTGCAAAAGTGGAATTCCCTCTGGTACGAGAAAAAGTCACCATCCGTCACATAATCAACGATAGCCTGCGCTATATTACTAAACCCTTTTTACGAAGGATGCTGGGACTGAAAGAAGGTTCTGCATATACGGTGAAAGAAATGGAAGATGCCATCAGGCAGGCATATGGGACCCGCTACTTCAATCGCCTGTATTACCAACTGGAACCTGTTGAAGGAGAAGAAGGTGTAGCGGATATGCATTTAATTGC
This sequence comes from Flavihumibacter sp., assembly GCA_018993145.1. Lineage (GTDB taxonomy): Bacteria > Bacteroidota > Bacteroidia > Chitinophagales > Chitinophagaceae > Flavihumibacter. Next base: position 2,183 of record JAGKTB010000072.1, on the reverse strand, counting down.
GGAAGAAAATGCTCCTGTTACTGCGAAACTGGCTGTTCATTTCAACACCTTAAGCGATATGAGCCTGATCGTGAACCTGAGTTTTCGCGATTACCTGGGCAAACAAAGCCGAACCTCGATCGGGGCTGCTATTTCGGAAAATTTCCGTTTTCGGGCTGAACACAGCCAGGTATTTGGCACACCTAAAGTGCCATTGGCCTGGATATCGGAGTATTACTTTGAGCGACAGGAATTTCCCACATACAACAATTATAAAGCAAGCGGGCTTGGTAGAGAGTTGAGTACTTCGATTGATACCCGCCTACAACTTGCCTATAAAAGAAGACAGTCATATGCCCTCGGAATTCATTGGGAAAGAGCCTCCTTTAAACCACTGACAGAAGCCCTGCAAACGGTTGAAGGCAGAATTCGTTATTTGCAAGGGTATCTCCGATATGAATACAATTCACACGACCGGCTTTTTCTTCCAAGGAGAGGCACCTATACCCTTTTTGAGCCTTCCATTATTTTTGCACAACAACCCAATGCTATTTTTTATGTGGCAGGTGAGCCAATACTTAATATTGATTCCATCGGTTTGTCTTTCGGAAGTTTTGCCCGACTCCGTTTCCAGATTCAAAAAGTAATACCGATTCGCAAAAGATCGTATTTAACACTGCAAGGTGAAGCAGCGGGCAATTTCAATGCTTCGCAATTTTTATTCCACGACTTCCTGGTGGGTGGAATGAAACCCATTATGCGCAACCAGGTAAGTTTTGCCGGTATTCAGGACGCCGCTCTTACTACCAACAGTTTGATAAAAGGGGCTGCCAACTGGCGTTACCAGATTACGGGCGCGGTTTATACCGCTCTAACCTTCAACCTGATGTACACCAGTTTTCTGAAACAACCTATTGAGGCACAAACGAACCGTCTGTTAAGCGGCTATGCTTTTACGTTAGGGATAGATTCACCGATTGGTCCACTTGAGTTCAGCCTTATGTATGGTGATCAGTCGCGGTTTATACGCAACTACGTAAATCTGGGTTTCAGGTTCTCCCGGCAGATGTTCTAGATTGTTTTCAGGTCCAGCCTTGCTTTTATAAAATCTGAAACCAGGTAGGCGATTAATTGTCCAATGGTATCATTTTTTCTTCCATCGCTCAATTGGGCAGCACCCTCGCAGATGTGAAGATAGGCCGGTTTAAGATCCTGTGCAGTAAACTGAATGTATTTCCTGGCTTGCAATACGGTAATACCAGAGGCAGAGCAGGCACTGGAAAGTGTTTCTTCAATTACATCTAGGTCGAGTTCAATGCCGCAATAATTTTCGTCCAGGAAGTTGGTTGCATGCGCCACTGCCTGCAAGAAATTTCGTTTTTCCTGCAGGAAAATATCTTCGTATGTAATCAGATCAAGGAAAGGATTGTTGACAAAATCCAACCATACATTCTGTTGTATATAAGCTTCTTTTACTCCAATCACACAGTATTTCTGTAGATAGCCATCTTCCTCTGCATAACGAAAACCGTTGCCGGAATGACGGCCTTCAGCGGGACGAAAATCGGTATGTGCATCCAGGTTGATGGCATTGATCTGGGCAAGCGGAAGCCGACCAGATTTCAACAGGCCTTTGGCTGCTCCTTTGATCAGCGGGTAAGCATTGTTGTGACCACCCCCTATTGCAATTGGGATTTTTCCGGCTGCAGTGATTTGTTTAGCGAGTTGCTCCACTTCCTCATCAATCTGGTTTACGGCATGCCGGTATGCTTCAATTTTTTCTTCTTCTGAACGGGCATGATTTTCTATGAGGTATTGAAGATCACCGAAATCAAAATGTCCCAACAGAAGAATCTCTTCCCCCGATAGAAAATCATTACTCTGCATATTTAGCAGACTGCTGAGAAAAGGAAGCCAGGCGGAATCCGTTCCACCTTTGCCATAATTAGCCTTTACACCAATATCTTCCGGTATGCCGAACAGAATATAATTCGCCTGGCATTTATGTAATTTTTCTTCAAACTGATCGGGATGCGTTATTACCTGCAAACGTTCCCCCAATTTGGTTTCAAATCTTCGAAGGCGGGTCAGATAGAGGATATCTTCCTTGTTATAAAATTTAAAATGATTCATATGGCAGCATGGTTAAAAAATGTCAGTTCGATCTGAAAAAGCCGGTTCTTCCACCAATTCTGATGGTTTTT
>JAGKTB010000071.1:0-8086 GCA_018993145.1 Flavihumibacter sp. | reverse complement strand
CAAATGGACAGGGTTGGCGGTCTTATCGCCGCTTGCAGTTTTAGAATCCTGCAAGCCAAAAGCTGATAAAGCTGCTGCTGCAGTCGCAGTAACTACCTATACCTGTCCCATGCACCCGCAAATTGTTCAGACCAAAATGGGTACCTGTCCCATTTGCGGAATGGATTTGGTAGTGTTTGATAAGAACAATAAAGATGCATTCTTAACACTTAGCAGGGAACAGCAATTGCTGGCGAATGTTACAGTTCTTGAAATAGGTTCAGGCAAAGTTGATAATATCACCCGCTTGAATGGCCGGCTGGTCGTGAATCCATCGAATACGGTTTATGTAAGCAGCAGGGTTGCGGGACGAATAGAAAGCCTGTCTGTAAAAGAAACCGGGGCACTTGTACAGAAAGGGCAACTCTTGTACCGGATTTATGCTGAACAACTACTGGCCCTGCAAAAAGAATATCGCCTGGCAGTGGCACAGGCCAAACAGTTTCCTGCAGACCGGCGTTTCCAGGAGATTGAAGCAGCGGCTAAACAAAAGCTGCTGTTGTATGGACAAACAGCTGCACAGGTAAGTCAATTGATAAGCACTGAACAAGACAATCCGTATGTGTATTATTATGCACCGGCATCCGGAGTAGTGGCTGAATTGACTGTTTCCGAAGGTCAATATGTAGCAGAGGGTAGCCCGATTCTCAAGCTCGAAGATTATGGACAACTTTGGGTAGAAGCAGATCTTTATCCGGGTGAAGCTTCAACCATCAGCAAGGGTCAAACAGTTCAGGTAATTATCGCCGGTAATGAAGCTGAGCCATTTCCTATGAAAGTGGAATTTCTGGAACCGGCACTACAAGCAGGAACGCAATTACTGACCGTGCGTGGAACCATAAAAAATAGCAACCGACAGTTTCAGCCGGGCATGCCAGTTCAGGTACTACTGAATAAGGGCAGTGTATCCGAAGTGCTTCAGCTTCCCCTGGCAGCTGTTATTCGCGATGGTCAATCCGCCCATGTGTGGGTACAGTCTGCTGCTGAAAAATTTGAACCCCGGGAAGTGAAAATCGGTCTGGAGAATGCGGAAATGGTAACCATATTGGAGGGCTTGGACGAAGGAGAAAAAGTAGTCATATCCGGAGCATATCTCCTGTACAGCGAATACATTTTGAAAAAAGGTAAACATCCCATACACAGCTAATGCGAGTTATGAATAAATTAAAAATGATAGTCCTGTTGGTTGTACTGGCCGGCTGCAAGCAACAGGCAACTAAAGAGCAGGAACATGCGGCACACACAAAAACAGACACTACAGTTATTGTAAGTAAACCAGTATTCCAACCATTGCGACTGGAAAATCCGGCCCATGAAATACTGCTGGAGCCCTATTGGCAATTGCAGGCAGCATTGGTGGAGAGCAATGCATTTGGTGCAAGAAAAGCTGCCTTATTGCTGGAAGAAGCAGCCAAACAGGTCAAAAGCAAACAAGTCATAGCTGAGAAAGCTGCTGCTATTTTACAGGAAGCAGACCTGGAAAAACAGCGCAATCATTTTTCTGTCATCAGCCAGGAATTAATTCAACTGGTGGAATCGGAAGGCATTCGGGAAGGTGCAGCTTATGTGGCTTTTTGTCCCATGGCTATGGAAGATAAAGGAGCGTACTGGCTAACTCCCGAAAAAGAAGTAATCAATCCCTATTTTGGGGCATCGATGTTAACCTGTGGATCAATTGAAAAAACCTTAGAATAAAAACACATGAGAAAGATTCTTTTAAGTTGCCTGTTGTTGGCAAGTATGCAGGTAGTAGTAGCGCAGTCTTCCAAAGAGGGAGAAGTTTGTTACAATCCCAACCTCGTAAAAGACACAACGAAAAAAAGTATTAAATCCAAAACGGTGGCCTTGATGGGGTCGGATAGCATTTCGATCACCTATCATTCTCCGGGAGTACGCAAGCGGGTGATCTGGGGCGGACTGGTACCTTATGATGAAGTATGGGTAACCGGTGCTCACGATGCTACCTTGCTGGAAGTTCCCAAAGCAATTGAAATTGGTGGAAAGGAACTGGCTCCGGGTAAGTATGCCATCTTTTCCATTCCCGGTAAAAAAGAATGGATCCTTATCATCAATAAAAATTGGCAGCAACACCTGGCTTCCGAATACGACCAGGCAGAGGATATGGTGCGCATAAAAGTTAAGCCTAAAAAACAGGGGTTAACAGAGCGACTACAATACACCCTGCAATACCAGGAGCAAGCAGGCAAAGGAACCATCAGTTGGGCCTGGGAAAAACTCGCCTGGGATATTCCGTTTACGCTAAAATAAAATATCATGGACCATTCCAGCCATCACCACCATCACCACAGCCACCAACAGGAACCAGCAAAGCACGCAGTACCTGTTGAGTTGGATGAACATGCAGGGCATCATACAGAAGATTTTTTGAAGCGATTCTGGATTTGCCTTGCGCTGACAGTACCGATTCTACTCTTATCGCCTATGCTTCAACACTGGTTGCAAATCGACTGGCGTTTCCAGGGGGATCAGATTCTTGTGTTGGTGTTGGGGTCTGTTTTGTATTTCTATGGAGGCGCCCCTTTCCTGAAAGGATTGGTGAGAGAGCTTAAGGCAAAGGATCCGGGAATGATGACCCTGGTAGCAGTAGCTATTACCACTGCATTTTTATACAGCATAGCGGTGGTGCTGGGTTTGGAAGGGATGGATTTTTTCTGGGAATTGGCTACGCTGATTGATATCATGTTGTTGGGGCATTGGCTGGAAATGAAGTCTCAAATGGCAGCCTCCCGGGCCTTGGAATCCCTGGTAAAATTACTGCCGGCAGAAGTTCATATAATAAAAGAGAATCAGGTAATTGATATACCCTTATCCGAATTGAAAAAGGATGATGTAATGGTGATCAAGCCTGGTGAAAAAGTGCCGGCTGATGGAAGGGTAGTAGAAGGCCATTCATCGGTAAATGAAAGTATGCTGACTGGCGAAAGTGTTCCGGTGATGAAGGAAGCCGAGATGCAGGTAATAGGTGGATCCATCAATGGAGATGGCGTATTAAAAGTAAAAGTTACTGGAACAGGAGAGGATAGCTACCTGAATAAAGTGATCCGTCTGGTTGATTCAGCACAGCACTCCAAATCAAAAACTCAGCATCTTGCCCACCGGGTGGCAAAATGGCTGACCCTCATTTCACTGGGGGTAGGTATCATTACCTTTATTTACTGGCTTGGTTCAGGAGCTGAGCTTTATTTCGCATTGGAAAGAATGGTAACGGTAATGGTTACTGCCTGTCCGCATGCTTTGGGAGTAGCTATCCCCCTGGTAGTTGCTATCAGTACCTCCCTGGCTGCGCGCCAGGGATTGCTGATCCGTAACCGTACAGCCTTTGAAAATACGCGTCGGTTATCAACCATTATTTTTGACAAAACGGGAACGGTAACCGAAGGCTCACATAAAGTAGCCCAATTGATTCCTGCTGGTTCACGGTATACGGAAGACGATTTGTTGATTTATGCTGCCGCAGTGCAACAACACTCTGAACATCATATTGCACGTGGCATGATAAGCGCCTTAAAAAAGAAAAATCTTCCATTGAAATCATCAAAAGAATTTCTATACAGGCAGGGGATCGGAGTTTCAGCAATGGTGGAGGGGAAAAAAGTATTTTCGGTTGGACCAAATTATTTCAGAGAACATAATCTAGGACTACCATTTATTCCTGATTCAGTAGATCAGGCGATGGAAACGGTTACATTTTTACTTATTGATGATGAGTTGGCGGGTATTATTACCCTTGGTGACCAATTACGTGCAGGTTCTGTTCAGGCTGTAGCAGCACTTCATGAGATGGGTATCCGGACTTTTTTGTTGACGGGTGATAATGATAAAGTGGCTGCATCTGTGGCTGAAAAATTAAAGATGAATGGTTACCTGGCCAATGTGCTGCCACATCAGAAACAGGAAAAGATTAAGTCGTTCCAGGAGAAGGGGGAGTTAGTAGCCATGACAGGAGATGGTGTTAATGATGCGCCTGCATTAGTACAGGCGGATGTTGGTATTGCTGTTGGCTCGGGTACGGATGTGGCAGCAGAAACAGCAGATATCATTCTGGTAAACAGTGACCCTCAGGATATTGTTAGTTTGATACAATTTGGTAAAGCCACCTATCGTAAAATGATTCAAAACCTGGTGTGGGCAGTGGGGTATAATATTATCGCTATTCCGTTGGCTGCTGGTATATTGTATCCGGAATTTGTTTTAACTCCTGCTTTAGGTGCTGTTTTAATGAGTGCAAGCACTGTTATTGTTGCCTTCAATGCTCAGTTATTAAATCGTACTACTAGCTTTGAAAAAAAATAAAGCTACTTGCCTGCTTTCCGGATCATAACCCGCACCGTTTGGGTGCTTTCCCTGGTGAGCCTCCTAACGGACATGGCCAGTGAAATGCTTTATCCCGTAATGCCCTTTTACCTCGAGAGTATAGGCTTTTCAATTGTACTCATTGGCGTGTTGGAGGGTTTTGCTGAAGCGATGGCTGGATTAAGTAAGGGTTACTTTGGTAAACTGTCAGATCATAAAGGCAAACGCGTTCCTTTTGTGCAGATCGGTTATGCGTTTAGCGCCTTTTCCAAACCCCTGATGGCTGTTGCTGTATATCCCTTATGGGTGTTTTTTGTACGTACGCTGGATCGGTTGGGTAAAGGCATCCGGACAGGCGCAAGGGATGCGCTCTTATCAGATGAAGCACCCCCCGCCAACAAGGCTCGTGTTTTTGGTTTTCATCGATCGATGGATACAGTAGGAGCAGTTGCTGGTCGGGCTTTAGCTTTGGTCTATTTGTATTTATATCCCGGACAGTATCGAACGATGTTCTTACTGGCATTTGTACCGGGACTGTTAGCTATTGTACTGACTTATCTGCTAAAAGAAAAACCAAAACCGGCACAACCGTACATTCAAAAAATTTCTTTCTTTTATTTTATCCGCTATTGGAAAGAAGCGCCTGCTGCCTATCGGCAATTGGTAGTGGGCTTGTTACTCTTTGCATTGATCAATAGTTCAGATGTATTTCTCTTATTACATATCCGGCAGGCAGGCATCACGGATGTACAGGCAATTGGTGCCTATATTTTTTACAACCTGATTTATGCGTTAGCAGCTTATCCGTTTGGTATTTTAGCAGATCGTATGGGTGTTAAGCGCGTCTTCCTGATTGGTCTGTTGCTGTTCTGCATCGTCTATGCGGGAATGATTGTCGTGAATACCCTTACTGGATTTATAGTACTTTTTTTTCTGTATGGATTATTTGCCGCTGCCACCGAAGGAGTAGCCAAAGCCTGGATCAGTAATATCACTTCTGCTACCGAAACAGCCACTGCTATCGGCACCTACACCGGCTTTCAAAGCATCTGCGCCTTACTGGCCAGTTCCTTAACCGGATGGATCTGGTTTCAATTTGGAGCGGGCATGGCGTTTGGTATAACTGCTGCCAGCACCTTACTGCTGATATTGTATTTTAACCGGGTTGTTGAGGCGCCAAAAAATTCGTAAAATTACAGATATAAAAAGGTAAAATGAAATCACATCAGTCAAAACTTGATATTCGAATAGTAAGCCTCTCCTTAAAAGATCAGCAGTTATTCATTCATGCGATAATGAATCCCCCTTTACCTAATAAAAAACTGCTTGCCGCTGCAAAAAAATACAACAGCCTTATAACAAAAGATTGATCTTCTTTTCCTCCCTCTTCCTTTCCTCCTTTCCTCCTTTGACCTTTATTCCATGCCTTTCACAATTTTCACCTTTCACCTTTCACCTTTCACATTTGAAATGGCATTCCATACATCCTCTTCCCACTCGCTTTATAAATCGCATTCGCCAATGCCGGCGCATACGGTGGTACAGGAGGTTCACCTACACCAGTTGGTTTATCCTTGCTATCCATAATATGCACATGAATCTCTTTTGGCGATTCCGGCATACGGATCAACTGATACCCATCAAAATTGGTTTGCTCAACGATACCATTTTTTACAGTAATAGCACTCTTCATCGCAAGACTCGTGGAGAATTGCGCACCTCCTTCAAATTGTGATCTCACCCGATCGGTGTTGACAGCCAGTCCGCAGTCCACTGCATAATGTACCTTGTTTATCGTAACTTTTTTAGCAGCATCCACCTGCACTTCCACTACACAGGCCACATACGTGAGAAAACTTTTATGCGCAGCAAATCCCATTCCATGACCTTTTGGTAATTGTTTGCCCCAACCGGATTCTTTTCGCACTCTTTCAATCACTGCTTTCATGCGTCCCGTATTCCATGGATAATTGGCGATGTCTTCTCCATAGTTGGGATAGCCACCTCCATTCACCATCTCTTCCGCAAACGTAATATTGCGATCTTCACCTAATAATTCGAGTGCCTGCTCAATCGGATCTTTTCCTCTTGCTTCGGCTACTTCATCCATCATGGTGCAAATCGCGAAAGCCTGTGGAATATTTCGAACCGAACGCAGCCAGCCAATCCGGAGATGGGCTTTGGCATCATGTGTTTCAATTTTTATCGCAGGTACATTGTAGGGATAATCACTCGCGCCTAACATCAGTTCTCCATCATCGGGTTGCAATGCAGCCTCATTTTCTGTGGCACCAATAGAGGGGTTGGCAATATGATGATTCCATCCGCTTAACTGGTTGTTGGTATCAATTGTAGCTACAACATGTTGCACGCTCATGGCATGATAATAATCGTGCTGAATATCATCTTCTCTGGTCCACTGCACTTTGATCGGATGCCCCGATTCCTTTGCCAGCCAGGCTGCTTCCAGGATAAAATCAGGTTTGGACTTCCGGCCGAATGCACCTCCTAACAAAGTGATATTTACTTTGACTTTATCTGCCCCTAATCCGATATAACCTGCCACGGCATCTCTTGCTCCCTGTGGGTTCTGCGTAGGTGCCCAGATCTCACAATTGCCATCTTTCACTACTGCCAAGGCACAGGGTGGCTCTAGTGTAGCGTGTGCGAGATAAGGTGCCACATAGGTATGTTCGATCACTTTTTTGGCGCCCGCTTTTGCGGCTTTGAAATCGCCCCGGTTCCTGCGCAGGGTGCCTTCCTTCGTGATTTCTTTTCTGAGTGCATTAATTTGTTCGTCAGAATTATAAGTGGCATTCGGACCCAGGTCCCATTCTACTTCCAGCGCCTCTCTTCCTTTGATCGCCGCCCAGGTATTTTCTGCAATTACTGCTACACCGGCTATGGGTTTGGACAAGGTAGCTGGCAATCCGGCCCCTTTGATCGTGATCACCTGCAACACGCCGGGTATTGCTTTTGCTTTGGTATCGTTAACTGATTTGACTGAGCCGCCAGTAACCGGACAATGTTTGATCACCGCGATCTTCATGCCTTCGAGTCTTGCGTCACTACCAAAACCAGCTTTACCGGTTACGATATCGTGCAGGTCAATGATAGGCGTATCCTTACCAATTAGATTGAATTGATTGTCTGCTTTGAGTTGGAGTGTTTCCGCCTTTGGTACAGCCAAACTTGCAGCTGCTCCGGCAAATTCTCCAAAGCTGGCTTTCTTATCGGTTCCTTTGTGGATGACCTGCCCATTTTCAGTATCAAGTTCTTCTATTGGGAGTCCCCATGCTTTGGCAGCTGCCTGCAATAACATGGCTTTTGCCATAGCACCGGCTTCCCGCATGGGTTTATAGAACATCCGGATAGAAAAGGATCCATCTGTATTCTGATTGCCGTACTTTTTTTCATCCCCTTCTGCCTGGATGATTTTCACGCTGTTCCAGTCGGCCCCTAATTCATCGGCCACTACGAGGGGGAGAGAGGTTCGAATTCCCTGCCCCATTTCCGAACGATGTGCAACAATCGTTACTTCCCCGGTATCACTGATGCTCAGGTAGGCCGTAGTAGAGAGGGTGCCAGTTTTCTTTCCTGCTGAATCGCAGGACCAGAAACTAACGCCCAGTACTAAACCACCGGAAAGAATACTTCCCAGTTTCAGGAAATCTCTGCGGGAAGCATTGAATATTTTAGATTCAACTTCCTCAATATTACTTGTATAGAAAGG
>JAGKTB010000447.1:0-3274 GCA_018993145.1 Flavihumibacter sp. | reverse complement strand
CCGGGACGAATCTTTTTTCGGGTAGCTTTCACGGTGCCTTTCTGCTTTTTGGATTCGATGCGCTTTTCGTGTACGGCTTTGGAGATTTTGGTCGCGATCCGGGCTTTCTTTTTGACAAGGGCTTTTTCCAGCAAGTCCTGGAATTTGCGCAGTACGCGTTCTTTATTACCGGATTGAGAGCGTTCTTCCTGGGATTTCAATAAGATGCTGCCATCTTTATTCAGCAGGTGTTGCAGTTTTTGCAGCACCAGTGCACGCTGCTCATCGTTCAGGGCAACCGAACCGGAAGGAATCCATCGCCCCTGGACCATGGTTTCCACCTTGTTCACATTTTGTCCGCCTTTGCCACCACTGCGGGCGGTTTGAAATTCAATTTCCTTGCTGATATTGGGTGCCATCGCACAAAATTACTGCAAATAAATCGTGCGCCTATTTCTTCCAGTAAAGGGCAATCGAAGCCGCCAATTCCATCATCCAGGCAAGTCCGAGGTGCACCACAATACCCCCGTAAATCGATTGCGAATAACAGGCAAAGATGCCGAGTAACAGGCCACCAAAATAAGAGGAGATACATTCCAGCAAGGGTTTGCCGAAATGAATGGAACAGTAAAACACCGCCATTGGTAAAATAGCAGCCGGACCAATCCAACGCGCTAACAACACAACCAGGAAGCCTCTAAAAAATAATTCAATGGTGAAAAAATCAGACCCATAAGCCAGTTGAAAAGCGATTTTCTGCCAAAGCGATGGGGCAGGGTCAGCATTCAATTGAAGCAATTTCATCTTGGGATAGGTCTGCAAGAAATCATCCTGCGTCGCAGCGAAACTCACCAGCGGAACAATTACTGCCAGCATGATCAGGTAGGGTGTCCAGTTAACGCCTGCCAGCTTCAAACCGGTTGCGGAAGCAAAACCGGAAAGACGACCATTGAGTATTGTATAGATCAGGATCAGTATACTAACAGTTACCACTAAACGAATCGGCCAGTTGATTAGCACATTGATGCGATAACCTTCTATACCAGGGCGGGCTGCTTGCACCCATTCCTGCCATCCGCCCATGCCTGATTTCAGGGCAAATACCAGGGGGGCTAAGGCAATAATTGATACCAATGCGGGATTCCAGTTGAAACCCGGCACCAGCAGCCAATAGAGCAGATAGGGAAGTGTAAACGCCAATGCATAAACGAAGTAGAATCCGAGTACACGTTGTGGGCGGTTGGGTAAATTATAGATCAACTGTTTTTCCCAGCCCCAATAATAATTACCAGTAATCAAGAGCGCGGTAATCAGAGTGCAAATCAGGAAATGCGGTTTGTTGAGCTGGTTAAAATAGTCAGTGATGTATTGAAAAATCATGCTTTCACTGATTCTTGCATAATCTGCAGCAGGTTGCTGTCGATCATTTTCTCCGCCAGGGTAATCATGTTGGAGAAGGCCCTGGACTGAGAGATTCCATGACCAATAATAACCGGTTTATTCACACCCAGTACAGGTGTTCCACCGTAGTTTTCAAAATTGAAGCGATCGAAATAGTCGTGGTGAATGCCTTTGCGATCTGTGATCTCGTAAATGGATTCAGCCAGCTTCAGGATAATATTTCCGGTAAAGCCTTCGCAAACCATTACATCCGCTTTATCCAGTAATACATCGCGGCCTTCGATATTCCCAACAAAATTGATCGCGGTATTTTCCTTTAAGAGGGGGTAGGTAGCCTGGGCCAGTAAATTGCCCTTGCCTTCTTCTTCGCCGATATTGATCAGCGCCACACGTGGATTGTCAACACCAAGGATATGCTTTGCATACAATGAACCCAGCAGTGCGAACTGGTTCAGGTTTTCAGGTTTGCAATCGGCATTCAGACCCACATCCAGTAATAATCCTGTACCACCATTTTCTTTTGGAATGATAGTGGAAATGGTAGGCCTTAATACACCTTCCATTGCTTTGAGAGAATATACTGCGCCTACCAGCATCGCCCCGGTATTTCCTGCACTGATAAAGGCATCAATTACTCCTTTACCCAGGTATCCGAATCCAATAGCAATGGAGGACTGCTGTTTTTCTTTCAGGGCTTTGGTAGGATGTTCATGCATCCCGATTACTTCAGGTGCATGCACAATTTTAACCGCTTCCACGGGAATATGGTATTCCTCCAGTAGCGGTTTCAACTGGGCTTCGTCCCCAAATAAAAACAGGTTCGCCGGAGAAGTCGCGCCAGACAGGTACAGTTGCAGACCTTTTACCGCTTCTAACGGTGCAAAGTCTCCACCCATCATGTCCAGACCGATTTTCATCTCCGGCAAAGCGTTTGTATTGTGTACAGGTTAATTACTTCTTGATGGGCGCTTTCTCGCTCACCAGCTTACCCTTGTAGAACAATTTTCCTTCACTCACATGCGCACGGTGACGTACATGCAGTTCACCAGTAGCGCTATCTGTGCTGAGTGTAGCGGCTGAAGCCTTGTAATGCGTTCTTCTTTTAGCACTACGTTGCTGTGAATGTCTGCGTTTCGGATTTGGCATCTCTCAACAATTTATAAATACAAAAATCAATTATCCAGGTCCTTAAATTTTTCCAATCCTTTCCAGAGTGGATTGGTACTCTCTGATTCCTTCTCTTCGCCGGTTTCCATCTTCTTCAATATGGCCAGGGCTTCCTGGTTACAGTAGGGATGGCTTCCCGCTTCGGCAGTGTCACACATGGTTTGCATGGGTAAACTCAGCAGCAAGAATTCATAAATCCAGTCGGCTACATGCAAATGACTTTCGCCTCTTGAGATATAGTAAACATCCGGATCTTCTTCCTGCTCATTCATCTCCTCGGGATTGTCTACCAGTTTCACCACAATATTAAACTCATCCCACAGATTCCAGGGTAAACTGTTACTCCCGCACCGATCGCAAACCACTTCTGCTTTTCCTCCGATCTCGAACTTCAGCAACATGAATCCATTCTTCTTATCCAGCGACAGTTTCACCTGCGCGGCGCAATTCCTGAATTCGGTTGACTGATACGCTTCAAAAAAGCGATCGCCGATCTCGTACTGATACTCATGAATCCCGGGCTTCAGTCCCACAAAAGCGATATCAAATTCCCGTCTGCTACTCATGACTACCTTTTTAAAAGGTTGGCAAAGGTAATAAAATATTCCAGATTAAACGGGAAATTTTTAAAGGAATCCCGTAATTTCGTCGGCGTATCCAAAAGTACATTTTTCACAGGCATGAATGCACGTATTAACATATTTGGTGCTTACCTGGCCTTCCTCCG
>JAGKTB010000070.1:0-4537 GCA_018993145.1 Flavihumibacter sp. | reverse complement strand
CTTGTATGGATATCGTAAGAATTGCAACAGCTGGTAGTGTGGATGATGGGAAAAGCACCCTGATTGGAAGACTGCTGTATGAAACCAACAGCATCACCGCGGATAAGCTGGAAGCAATCGAAAGAGCAAGTAAGAGGAGAGGAGTGGACTATACAGATCTTTCTCTTTTAACAGACGGACTCATCGCTGAAAGAGAACAAGGCATCACGATTGATGTAGCCCATATTTACTTTTCAACGCCTACACGTAAATATATCATTGCTGATACACCGGGCCATTTTGAATATACGCGTAATATGATCACCGGTGCCAGTAATGCACAGGTAGCCATCATCCTGATTGATGCCCGTAATGGTATTGTGGAACAAACCCATCGGCATTTCTATATCACCCAGTTATTGCGCATACCCTATGTAGTGGTTTGCGTCAATAAAATGGACCTGGTGAATTACGCGGAAGAGCCTTTCAACCAGATTCGCCAGCAGTTTGAAGAACTCTTTGAAAAAGCAAACTACAAGGAACAAAGCCTGCAGTTTATTCCTGCATCTTCCCTGTATGGCGATAATATTTCTACCCGCTCTTCGCAACTCGACTGGTATGATGGTCCATCTTTGCTGGAGTTCATGGAAGGTATCGACTGGCATGCAAGTCAGAACCAGCTTCCTGCACGCTTCCCGGTGCAGTATGTGATCCGCCCAAAGTCGGATCAATGGCATGATTTCAGGGGATTCGCTGGCAAACTCAGCAGTGGCACCCTGTCCAAAGGCGATACTGTTGTAGCATTGCCCTCCCTGCAGGAATCTGTTATTGAGGATATTTACAAGTTTGAAGAGTCACTAAATCAGGCGGAATCCGGTGATTCGGTAGTTATCACATTGAAAGATGAAATTGATATCAGTCGCGGTGATATGATTGTAAAAAAATCAGAACAACCGGCTGCTCTTAAAGAAATTTCCGCCCAGGTTTGCTGGCTCGACCATACGCCGCTTAAAGCAGGAAAGACTTACCTGTTACAGCACGGAAGCAATCGGGTGAAAGCAAAAATCACCAACCTATATGCCAGCATCAATGTACTGGATTATAAGACCATTGATGATGTGGAAGAAATCGGACTTAATGAAATTGGCTATATCTCCCTGAAAACTGCCAAACCGGTAAATGCGGACACCTATGCCGCTAACAAACGGAATGGTAGTTTTATCCTGATAGATGAGGGTTCTAACAGCACGGTAGGGGTGGGCTTTATTGGTTAACTTATCATTTACCGTTACATTTGCCCGTATCAATCAGGTACCAGCTATGGCAGAAAAGATAATCGAACTCAGAAACGCGAATATATACCAGGGCAGTAATCTCATTCTTCAGGATGTTAATATCACCATCAACAGGGGTGAGTTTGTATACCTGGTTGGTAAAACGGGAACAGGTAAATCCAGTTTGTTAAAAACCCTCTATGGCGACCTGCCTTTGAAAGAAGGAGAGGGCCAGGTGGTAGGTTTCAATCTCAAGGAAATGGATTGGAAAAAAGTTCCTTTCCTGCGCCGTAACCTGGGAGTTGTATTCCAGGATTTTCAATTGCTGACCGACAGGAATGTTAACAACAACCTCAAGTTTGTGCTGCGCGCAACCGGCTGGAAAGATGAGCAACTGATGGATGAAAAAATCGCAGATGTGCTCGACAAAGTTGGCCTGAAATCAAAAGGGTTTAAGTACCCGTTTGAAATGTCGGGTGGAGAGCAGCAGCGGGTTGATATCGCACGCGCCTTATTGAATTCACCCAAACTCATACTTGCCGACGAACCAACCGGTAACCTGGATCCTGAAACCTCTGATGAAATCATGCAGTTGCTGTTTCATATCAGCCGTGATTATGGTGCAGCGGTAGTGATGGCAACACACGATTACCCAGTTATCCAGAAGTACCCGGCAAGAACATTGAGAACAGATAAAGGAAGAGTTGAGGATAACGCTACGATAAATATGCTATAAGCGCTTTTGCGTTGGTTACTGTATCGAAATGCTCCTGCAGCAAATTCTTACGAATACGAATTTCTTCCTCCCCAAATGGCAGATGATACAACTGTTGCACAATACGCTGCATCGCGGTAGCGGTTTCAGCAATGTGGCAAAGCGGGGCTAACGGACTTCCCTCCACCGCTGTCTGGTTCACTATACAATGCCGTCCATTATACAGGGCATTCAATAGTTTCAGTTTGATACCAGTTTTATTAAAGGAGGGTAGAATATTAATTTGCGCCTTTCCAATCAAGTCCTGCAATTCTCTTTCTTCAGGATTCGCAACCAAGCAGGTATGCGTGTTCTGGTGAGCGATCCGTTGTAACCTGGAAGATGGATTTTTGCCGGCAACTACAAACGGGATTTTCAATTTGTCAAATACCTCTGTAAGTAGCCAGATCGCAGCTTTTTCATTTTCTGCCACACTCAGATTGCCATGATACAGGCAAAACGAACCGACGCCCTCCGCAGACTTCACTTCACGGAAAGGATGAAAAACTGGCAGGTAATGCACCCATTTTCCATGAAACTCTTTATTGTAATGTTCCTGATCGCGTTCTGACAAAGTGAGAACAGGCCAGGAAGCAGCTACTTTCCTTTCCTGTTTAGAAAGCAGCCGGCTTTCATTCCAGAAATAAATTCGCTTGAAAAAGGAACGTTCGTGGCGGGATAGTTCCTTATAATAAGTTGTTTCTACATTAAATAACCGGAGAATGATTTTACGATGCTCGAATCGGGCATCGTCCAATAAGGCTGAACAATGAATGCCCTCCAGCAAGATCGGATGGTTATCCTGACTAAGCCTGTCCAGCAATTCCTCACTGCTTCTTGAGCATACAATGTAGGGAAGATGAAAACAGAATCCCTTGTGGCCTTCCAGTCGTTTGTAATAATGAACTTCCTTACAATACGAATTCAGAATGGGTTGCGCACCCCTGCCATATTCAAAACAATGCAGGATGATTTGCACTCCCTGTTCATGCAGGGCCTGGATGGTTGAAAAAATATCCAGCACGCCACCATAATCCAGGGGATAGGGTACGTCATGACTAACGATATGTATGGTCTTTCCTTCTGACACCAGGACTCTATATTGATTGATAAATAGCCAGTAATGCTTTTTCTTCCTTCTCCCAGTTCCATTCCTGGCGCATTTTCAGGCAGTTTTCTTGCAGTTGCTTATATAGTAACCGATCTTGGAGCAAATTGTTTATGGCTGCAGCCAATTCAGCCGGATCCGTGGTATTGATCAGTACTGCCACCGGAAAATCCCTGTTTAAATGTCTATATACAGGAAAATCAACTGCCAGCTGTGGGGTCCCTGCATGAACATAATCAAAAAACCGGTTGGCCAGGGAATAATAATTGCTGAGTCCCTGATTTTCAAAAAGGGTAAATCCCAGGCTAGCCCTGGCGGTGATGAGTTTTAATTCGGAAGGAGCAAGTTTGCCTTTAAGAAAGACCTTGTCCTCCAGGCGGTACCTGCTGATTAACTCCCTGGTTTGATCCAGGAAATTTCCATCGCCATAAATGTGCAGCGGCTTTTGTACATACTGCATGGCAGGTATGAGCACTTCAAACAACCGGCCTTCATTTACCGCCCCCTGGTACAGCAAAAAGGGTTCTTTCTCAATGGAAAAATGGCTTTCCGACAATTTGGGTACATTTCGAATGACACCATATCGCACCCCGTATTCCTGCTCGAATATGCGGGCAATGGGTTCATTCACAGTATAGCCTATACGAAAACGGGGAACGCAGAAAGCTTCAATTCTTTTCCAGGTTTTATAAATCAGCGGGCGACTGACCACTTCCTTCATTTCACAGAACAATTCATGGGCATCGTACACTCTTGGAATTCTTTTCAGCTTTGAAACCAGGTAAACAGGCAGGATGGTATCCAGGTCTATAGCACAAAGGACCTGAGCCCTTTGAAACAATAACCAGCAAAACAGTTTCAGCATGTATTCCAGGTAAAACAATTTGCCTTTCTCAAACCAGACAGGAATACGTTTTTGATGGAAGGGGAGGGCAAGCAAGGGCGGACTGTTTATCTTCTTTACCCCAACCAGGCAAACTTCATATCCTGCTGAGACCAGTGAACCGGCAATCCGTTGCATGCGCTGGTCATAGTTCAGGTCGTTGGTAACGGTAAAAATGATGCGCTTATTCATGCTCCTTCCTCCGGTTTCCCATTTTAGCATAAATGGCTTCAATGATAGCAACCGACTGCAAGGCTTCTTCGGGTTCGAGAAAACGATTGGCTGGATTATCAAGTGCTTTCAGCATGGCTTCATAAACCAGGTGGTGCTGGCTGCTGCTCCCTTCGTAAGTTCCATATTGATTCGATTCCAAAACAGGAAATGCAGGCACCTCAACACCTTCAATATTGCAGTAACCAATCTCATTTAAATAGGGCCCTCCGATTTTCACGGTTCCCTTTTCCCCGAAAAGTGTAATAGAACCTTCCATATTCCTGCCATGTGCATTCAGGCTGTATTGAATGGATCCCCTGATGCCG
>JAGKTB010000069.1:0-6593 GCA_018993145.1 Flavihumibacter sp. | reverse complement strand
CAGATAAAAAGCCTGGCTGGAGATTGTTACCTGATCTCCCATCAGACCGCTGATCATATTTTACTGGAATTTGAACCAGTTCTGAATTATGCGTATTCCTCTGAAATGATCATGGCGGATATGCTTGATTCAATGAGTACTTCAGCTTCAGTGATACAGGCCCTGGAGGCTGCTGCTCAAAAAGTAAAAATGATCAGCGGCTTTCATCGTGTGATGGTTTATATGTTTCATGAAGACGGTCATGGAGAGGTTGTTGCGGAAGTCGCGGACCAAGGACTAGACCCCTATCTTGGTCTGCATTATCCGGCATCAGACATTCCAAAGCAGGCGCGCGAACTATATAAGAAAAACCTTGTACGGCTGATTGCAGATGTGAACGCAACTGATAGCCTGCTGGAAAAAAAAGAAGCAGATGACACAGGCGCTTCCATCGACCTATCAGATTCGGTCCTTCGTTCTGTATCACCCACACATATTCAATACCTTAAGAATATGGGAGTAGCCGCCAGCTTCAGTATTTCCATTGTGTCGCAGGGGGAGTTATGGGGCTTAATAGCCTGCCACCACTATACAGCAAGGCATATTGATTACCGCCAACGCCTGCATGCAAAAATGGTCGGACAGATGTTATCTTCTATTGTAAGGTACCAGGTGGAGGAAGAAAAACAACAATTACACCATTACTGGAGAGAGAATACGGCAGGACTGGTAAGACAGATGCGTCAATTCGAATCCATTGCAGAAGGCGTATGCACTGGAAGTCTTGACCTCCTTTCCATCAATGGAGCAAAGGGGGCCGCGCTGATCTATGATGGACAGATTACATTGGTTGGTCAAACACCTGACAGGAATTTCCTGAAGGACTTGTCTGAATTCCTTCAAACAGCTCCAACTAACCAGGTATTTCAAACCAATCATCTATCTTCCATTTATCCAGCTGCAGGATCAGTTACCTTAACTGCCAGCGGAATGCTCTGTGCACCCTTATCCTCGGATCTTAAGGATTGCATACTCTGGTTCAAACCCGAACTGGAGCAGGAAATCAAATGGGCAGGAAATCCGGAGAAGGCAGTTGTTCTTGATCCAGATGGTGAAACAAGGATTGAACCCCGCAGTTCCTTTGCCATTTTTATTCAGTCGCTCAAGGGAAGATCTGAAAAATGGGCAACTGCTGAGTTATCCAACGCTTATAAATTACGTGAAGAGATACTGCTGGTCATTCAGGAAAAAACCAATCAGTTGAAGCGGCTGAATGATGAGTTAAAAAAAGCATACGAAGAACTGGACAGTTTCAGTTATACGATATCGCATGATCTGAAAACACCACTTGCCACCATTTATAATTTTGCTGAATTGCTGCTGGAGGAGGATCCGAACCTGGATAACAGGTTGCTAACTGAAAAGATTAAACGAAATGCGGAGCGCATGCAGCTGATGATCAAAGAGGTATTTCGTTATACCAAGCTGGGGCGGGAGCAAATCAGCCTGCAGCCGATTGATATGAAAACCTTGCTGAATCAGATCAGGGAAGACCTGCTGGATGCCTACAAGGATATACATCCTGAGTTTCAGATTGGAGAAACACCTGAAATCTATGGCGACAGCACCATGATAAGCCAGGTGTTCAGCAATCTGTTGGGCAATGCCTTGAAGTATTCATCCAAAACAGACAAGCCACTGGTTCAGGTGACAGGATCGGCGGAACAGGATGCTATTCTTTACACGGTAGTAGACAATGGTATCGGGATGGATCCAAGGCACACCGGAAACCTTTTCAATTTATTTTACAGACTGCCAGGAGCCAGTAACTACGAAGGAACAGGACTTGGATTGGCAATTGTAAAACGCATCATTGAAAAACACCAGGGGCAGTTGTGGTTTGAAACAGAACAAAATAAAGGCACCCGTTTTTACATACGGTTGAAAAAAGTGGAACAGCCGGAATTGGTTTAAGGCCGTACTTCCAATTTGTAGCCCTTGCCATGTACATTTATTAGCTGAACTGCAGGGTCCAATTCCAATTTCTTTCGAAGTTTTGAGATATACATGTCAAGACTCCGGCCAACTATAACGCCTTCATCTTCCCAAACCTCTTTTTGGAGCCTTTTGCGATCTACGAGTTCGTTGAGGGAGGCTGCAAAAATCTGAAGCAATTTTGTTTCTTTCCCTGTCAGAGAAAGGATGGTTTCTCCAAAGTGAAGCTCCTGCGCTTCAGCATGGAACTGATAATGGCCGATGGACAGGCTTCCAGGCAGGATTTCCTCCTGTATAACTTGACCCACTTCTTTCTTGGGCATGCGCCGGACTCTTTTAAAATACAGTCCGGCCCCTATTCCAGAGGCAAGAACTATCCCTGCTATCCAGAAGGCCGTTCCTGAATTTTTATGAGGTTCCCATCGAATCAGTACCGAATATTTTCCTACTGGTTGTTCCCGACCCAGGCAGGGTATGATATTCTCCTGTTCGGACCCAATCATTGCATAACCAAAGACAATTTTATTAGCAGGTTGTTCCAGTACATTTACCATATATCGGTTGGATAACCCATGTTGCTGAATTACCTGATTGATGATATTTACCAGTGAATCGGGATGAAAAGAAATGGCTGTTTCCAGGGGAAGCAAGTATTCAGTTTCAGAAATTTTCTTGATTTCGGGCACGCGGGAACTACTATCGCCTGCGGCCTGCAGCAATTTGTGCGAAACCTTCCGTAAAATGATTTCTTCCCGGGCCTTCTTATATTCAGCATTAGCGGAGTCACGGTGCATAAATGCTGCCAGTACCAATACCGGCAACAGCAATACAATCCCCCAATACAGCTTCCATTTCATATGTCAAATATATGTTTTACAGGATGCTGTAAAATTTCAAAAAATGGTTTTTACAGGTCGTTTACAATCAATTTACAGTTGGTTTACCCTATTTGACAAAATCACCTGCTAGATTGGGCCTGAATCAATTTTTCAAACTAAACAATTTCCCATGAACTCGATTTTAATTTCCCTGATCTGGTTGTTTTTGATCAATGACCAGCAGGAATTACCTCAACCGGCGGATGCTGCACCAACCAGCATCGGAGTATGGACAGGTCCTGATTTTATGAAGAAAGAACTTAAACCAGGGCCAGAAGAATTTCAGATCAGTCAATCAATTCAGTATGTTTTGCAGGATAAAACCGGGACAGTCTGGATCGCAACCGGAGAGGACGGGGTTTGCGTATTTGATGGAACTGATTTTACTTATTTTACCAAAAACGACGGACTTGCGGGCAATGCGGTTCGCACCATCCTGCAGGATAGCGAGGGGAATGTATGGATGGCAACCAACGGGGGTATCTCCCGAAAAAACAAGCAGGGTTGGACATCCTATACTACTGCAAATGGATTACCTGATAATGAGATACTTACTCTTTATCTTGATAAAAAGGGGATTCTCTGGGCCGGCACGCGCAAAGGCCTGGCGAAGTTTGAAAATGAAGCCTTTACCACCCTTCCAATGTTTCGTTCGCCCAGGAGTCCCAACGACCAGCCCGTTCAAACTCCTGTCCAACTCATTTATGAAGACAATTCCGGCCAACTCTGGTTTGGAACAACCGGCTTTGGCTTGTTTAAGTTTGATGGCAAAACACTGGAGAACGTAATCAAGCCAGGTTGCTAATTTTCAATACGGCGAATGAGTTCAATGCAGGATCGGCTGTTATGGTAGGGACATTTCCAGAATCCTGCTTTTTCCTTTTTCAGTACCCTGCCGTCAGCATCAATTCCCCAGAACCATTCGCCGTTTTTCTTGTCCACCAGTTTTTGCCGGATAAATTTCCAGGAGTTTAGGGACCGTGTTAGCCATAATGGATCCTGGGTAAATTGCCAACCGGTATAAAAACCAACCATTGCTTCCGCCTGGGGCCACCAATGTTTTTCAGTACCCTCCCAAAGAGCACCATCACTATCCAATCCTTTAACAGCAGATTCCAGCAGACCTAAAGAGGATGTTTGGATCTGGTTTAATAAGTCCGGATCATCCAGCTGCAAGGCTGCTTCCCACAATAACCAGGCAGCTTCCACATCGTGCCCATGGGAAACAGAAGCAGATACAACTTTCCAGTTGATGTCAAAAAACAGGTATAGATTACCGTTAGCTGAATCAATTATCTTTTTTTGAAAAAGTTGCAGGAGCAGTTCTATTTGTGATTTTAACTGTTTATCCGGCCAGATTTTAAACAAACAGGAATAGGCTTCCAGTAAATGGAGATGAGTATTCATTGATTTTGGCGCATTGAGATCTGACTCACTTAATCGCATATCCGAAATGGGTTCCCAGCTTTCAGATAAGGCTTCTAAATAACCGCCGGATGTATTGTCGGAGAAATAGTTCTCTATAATATGAAAAAGGGCGATGGCTTTCTCTTTTGCTTCCTTCACCTGCATGACAGCAGCATATTCTGCAAGTCCGAATAATGCAAATGCTAGTCCGTATAACTGTTTTTTGGTAACAAGCGGATATCCCTGGTGATCCACGATCCAGAAATATCCGCCATGCTGTTTGTCTTCAAAAGTATGTATCAGATATTCATAGGCCTTGTCAGCAACCTGTTTATCCTCCTCTGCTTTATTCAATCCATAGGCGGCTGAAAATGCCCACAGTACTCTGGCCTGCTGAACAAGTCCTCTCCCAGCTTCCCCAAACACCTGGTTACTATTGGAAACACGACCAAAACAGGCTCCGGTATGTTTATCGATAGCTACCTGCTTCCAGAAAAGAAGAATTCGATTCAATTCAATTTGAAGACTGTTTTTCCAATCTTGAATAGTGCTGTCAACTCGCATTTTCTGATCTACGCTGTTCTTTTAAAATAGTTCCAATTCGTTGCATTTCCGCATCTGTAAGGGGATAAAAATAAATCATAATCAATGCGATTACAGATCCGATTGCGGGAAGCCAGCTAAGCATTAAACGTATACCGGTTTGGGCCAATTCCTCCTGAACCTGGTTGGCCTGAAATCCAAAAGCAGCCAGCAACCAGGCTGTAAGAGCTGAACCCAGTGTCCAGCCCATCTTTTGCGACATAGAAGAAGATGAAAAGATCAGACCTGTTGCTCTCCTGCCGGTTTTCCACTCTGAATAATCTGCAATATCTGCATACATAGACCATAGCAAAGGGAATACCGTACCGGCACAGCAGCTGATCAAAAATTGTAATAAAAAGATCAGTACCAGATCATGCTGCCCCATCCAGAAAAACAGTATGCTAAGCATGGATGCGATCCCCATAGCAATACTGAAGCATCGTTTTTTACCATATTTGTTTGCAAGAGGGAATGCCAGCATTACCCCAATCAGATTGGCAATCTGTCCGATAACCAGGTAAAGGGTAGAAAAGTTGATGGCAATCGGGCCCAGTTGAACTGCTTCCTTTTCGTGAATAAAGTAGCGGAAATAGTACATCGCTGCTCCATCTCTGATTGAGTTAAAAATCAGGACTGCTATCCCGGCAACAACCAGAATGGCCCAGGGTCTGTTGCTGAGCAGGTCCCGAAGATCCGTTTTAAGTGTGGTCGATGTTGGCCGGATCGGTTGAACTCTTTCTTTTACCCAGGCAAAACAAAATAAGAACAGGATTACACAGAGTATCGCAATCACACCCACGGCCCATAGCCAGGCAGTTGTATTTTGAGGCATCGAAAATTGCGTGCTTCCTCCTCTGTAAGAAATTAAAGGTTCAATTAGTGCGAGTGCAACAAAGCTACCGGCAAAAGCAAAACCCATTCTAAAGGAAGCCAGGATATTTCTTTCCTTCGGGTCTTCAGAGATAACACCCAGTAAGGCTGCATAGGGCACATTGATGAAGGAATAGACCAGCATCATCAGGGAATAGGTTCCATACACATAGATCAGCAGCTGCTGCTGTGATCCAAGATCGGGCACTGTGAACGTGATGATTCCCATGATCCCGAAGGGTATAGCCAGGTATAACAGGTAGGGGCGAAACTTACCAAACCGGGATTGTGTTCGGTCTGCAATCATACCGATGACCGGATCCAGCAGGGTGTCCCAAATCCGTGTTATCAGTAATAAGGTACCCACTGCTGCTGCAGGTAAACCCATTACATCGGTATAAAAAAACAGGAGATAGATTCCAAATAGTTTCCAGAACATGGAGGAAGCCATATCGCCGAATCCATAGCCGATCTTTTCTTTCAGGCTGATCTGTCCCATATCAGCCTAAGATACTGAAGCCGTAATTCAACTCAAATTATTCCGAACGCAAACTTTTTACCGGGTTCAAAACTGCCGCCCTGATGGTTTGAACACTTATAGCAATTAATGCGAGTAAGCTTAATCCCACTACCGGCCAAATAAATACGGTTAGATCCAGGTTGGTCCTGTAACTAAAATCTTCCAGCCATTTGTTGGTTGCAAACCATCCGATTGGCAGTGCTATTAAGGATGCCACGAGTACCAGTCGTAGGAAATAAGTTGCCAGCATCCAGACAATTCCCTGTACTGATGCTCCCAATACTTTTCGCACTCCTATTTCCTTGGTTCTTTGTTGTACGGAGAATGCAGATAAACCCAACAGGCCCACACAAGCCAGC
>JAGKTB010000068.1:0-8289 GCA_018993145.1 Flavihumibacter sp. | reverse complement strand
CAGCGAAGTGCGTGGTTTGGTTGTGCCTGTTGTATCAGCAACATGACCCGCTTCATGCCATCGGTTCCCGGATATGTATATGCGAAAAAAGAGAATGATCTCTATGTGAATTTATACGTGGCCAGCACTTCGGATATAGAGCTGCCGGCGGGGAAACTGCAACTGGAGCAGGTGACAGAATATCCCTGGAAAGGGCAGGTTGGTATGCTGATAAAAGAAGCGCCCTCCAAATCATTTACCATAAGGTTGCGTATTCCCGGCTGGGCAAGACAGGAAGCGGGACCCGGAAGTTTGTATGCATTCCTGGATACACAAAGAAAGCCCATTCGAATCCTTCTGAATGGCAAGGCGGTTGAGTATAAGATGGAGAAAGGCTACGCGGTAATCAATCGCAGCTGGAAAAAAGGAGATAAGCTGGATCTGGAGTTACCCCTGGAAATTGAAAAAGTAATCGCCAACCAGCAGGTGAAAGATAATATCAATCGTTTCGCCCTGCAGCGCGGACCAATTGTATATTGCATTGAAGGACCAGACAATAAAGACAATGCAGTTAATAATATTGTGGTGGATCGTTCAGCCGGAATTCAGGCCAACTATGAACCGGAATTATTGAATGGGGTAATGGTGCTGACTGCAAAAGGCAGCAGTACCAAAAGACAGGTGAATACAACTGCACTCCTGCGTTCGGAGCAAACTGTAAAGGCTATTCCCTACTATTCCTGGAATAACCGTGGTGCAGGAGAAATGCAGGTTTGGATTCCCTACGCAGAATCTGCAGCCTTACCAATGCCGGCGCCAACCATTGCGTCCAAAAGTAAAGTCAGTTCATCACAGATGAACCCCCGTATGCTGAAAGGGATGAACGATCAGTATGAGCCATCGAGTTCACAGGACCGCAATTCCATTTACCTGCATTGGTGGCCAAAGGAAAAAACCACAGAGTGGGTGCAATATGATTTTGATCAGCCGCAAACCGTACAGTCCAGTAAATTCTACTGGTTTGATGATGGTCCCTTTGGAGGATGCAGGATTCCTGCCGGCTACCAACTGCTTTATGAAAAAGAGGGCAATTGGGTGCCGGTGGAAGTAGAGCAGCAGGATGCGATCACCAAAGATGCTTATAACAGCATCCGGTTCAAACCGGTTAAGACCAAAGCGCTTCGCCTGGAGGTAAAATTACCCGAGAAACATTCTGCCGGTATTCATGAATGGATTGTGAACTGATTTAGCTCGCAACATCATAGGCATGCAACGTATAAGATTCCACATATTCGCTGGGTGATTTGCCCAATACAGCTTTGAACACGCGATTGAAATTGGTAATGCTGTTGAATCCGCAGGTATAAGCAACTGTTGAAATACTGTCGAACCCGCCTTCCGTGAGTTTTTTGCAAGCCTCATTGATCCGCACTTCATTGAGGAAAGAAACAAAGGTATGGCGGGTTCTTTTTTTTAAAAACCGGCAGAAAGCCTGCGGCGTCATATGTGCCTGTTTCGCCACATCGTCAAGGGTTATCTGCTCTGCATAATTGCTTAGGATAAAATTGTAGATCCTGCCAAGTCGCAGTCCCTCATTTTCACTGAACTGGGCCATTTCAGAAACACTTCCCAATTCCTTCAATTGGGAAGATGCACAACAGGCTCGCAGCAATTCCAGGAAACTGATGATTTGATCAATGCCGGATTGCTGTTCCATTTTTAACATCAGACTGCTGATTTCATCTGTCATTTCCTCTTGCAGCATAAAACCGGAACGATATTTCTGCAGGAACTGACGAATCAGTTTGGTCTCCGTGAGATCAAAGAGGAAATGCAGCTTGCCGGAGGGATTAAAGAAGATGGTCAAAGCTTCCACTTCCGGGTTTCCGCCATAATAAATTGGCTCGTTTTTAAAAACATGGGGCTGATTGGCACCAATACAAAAGATTTCATTCGCCCGGAAGGGATACATATTGTTTTCCACTACGAGGGTTCCTTCACCCTTAATGATCCAGGTCAGTTGAACTTCATCGTGCCGGTGTAAATGCTGGTACATAAAGGGGAGCCTGTCTCGTTGAACAATGATGTTCTTCTCGCCCGGAACCGGAATGGTGAATTGCAGGACTTTCATGTTCAGTTAATTAAGTGTAGGAATGACAGTAATTTAATGTATTCCATTAAATTATCCCCCAATAGTGAAAATATGATGATAAGCGGTTAAAATCTGGGCAAACCAAAATCATTTTTGGGAGTGACCCCGGTCACAATTGCCCGCTGCCCCGCTGTTTACCTTTAGTATTCAATGCAATACTATGCAACAACATCATCAAATCCTGATAATTGGAGGTGGCAATGCCGGTATTTCGGTAGCCGCTCAACTGCTCCGTAAAAGAAAATCACTCCAGATTGCCATCATGGAGCCATCTGAAAAACATTTCTACCAGCCAGCCTGGACTTTAGTAGGTGCCGGCACCTTCGATATACATGATACCGTACGATCCGAAGCTTCTGTAATTCCATCCGGCGTGAACTGGATCAAAGAGGCTGCGGCCAAATTTGAACCGGAATCCAACAAAGTAATCAGTGCTAACGGTAATGAATACTCGTATGATTACCTGATCGTTGCACCAGGTATTCAACTGAACTGGCATCAGGTGAAAGGCTTACCCGAAACACTGGGCAGAAATGGTGTTACTTCCAATTACTCCTTTGACCTCGCACCTTATACATTCGAACTATTAAAAGGCATAAAAGAAGGCGATACGGCTTTGTTTACTAGTCCGGGTACCCCGGTAAAATGTGGCGGAGCACCTCAAAAAATCATGTACCTCACAGCCGATTACTTGCGCAAACACGGATTGCAGGGTAAAACAAAAGTGGAGTTTGTAACTGCAGGCGGTGTGATTTTCGGCATCAAAAAATATGCGGATCAACTCATGAAAAAAGTGAATGAGTATGGTATTGAGCT
This sequence comes from Flavihumibacter sp., assembly GCA_018993145.1. Taxonomy (GTDB): domain Bacteria; phylum Bacteroidota; class Bacteroidia; order Chitinophagales; family Chitinophagaceae; genus Flavihumibacter. The sequence continues at coordinate 5,342 of JAGKTB010000068.1, read as the reverse complement.
GCATTTCAAACACGACCTGGTTGAGATTGATGGTCCGGGTAAAGCCGCGACTTTTAAAGTAACCGATCCCCAGGGCGTGTCCAGTTATATCGCCAAACATTTTGATATGATCCATGTAGTGCCCCCTCAAAGTGCACCGGATTTTATTAAAAACAGTCCGCTCGCCAATGAAGCCGGCTGGGTGGATGTACATAAGTTCACGTTGCAACACAATCGCTTCCCCAATATATTCGGATTGGGAGATGCAACCAGTACCCCCAATGCTAAAACTGGTGCAGCAGTTCGCAAGCAGGCTCCGGTATTGGTGAAGAACCTGTTAGCTATGGTGGATGGCCTACCCATGCATGGCCAATATACCGGGTATGGTAGTTGTCCATTGACAGTGGGTTACGGTAAATTGATTCTTGCCGAATTTGGTTACGATAACAAACCCATGGAGACTTTTCCCTTTGACCAGTCCAAGCCGCGCTGGAGCATGTGGGCGCTGAAGAAATACGTACTGCCCTGGATGTACTGGAATAAGATCCTGAAGGGAACAGCCTAAGCAATTCTTGCGTAAATTGGGAGAAAGTGCCGGCATGACTGCAGACAAACCTACTCCTACACGCACCAAGCTATCTTTACCAGATGAACTGGCGGTAGAAAGGACCCGCCTGGCCAATGAACGTACTTTATTGGCCTATATCCGATCTAGTTTGTATTTTTCCATCGCCGGACTTACCCTGAATAGTTTTTTTCAACTGAAACTCGGCTGGTTGCTGGAGCTGGCATTCTGGCTGGTAGCAGTGGGAATACTGATCAGTGGGATCATCAGGTACCGTCGCGTTGCGAAAAAACTGAATATCGCAGCATTTGCGCAGAAGCGATGGCATTTATTAATGGAAGAAGAAGTTTAACGCATTGAATAAAAGAAGCACATGGCGAATATTTTAGTTCCTTTTGATTTTTCCCCCAATGCCATCAGCGCATTGGACCAGGCCTTATATATTGCAAAAGATAAGGGATTGACAATCGAAGTATTGCATATTCTGAATTTTAAAGCGGCACATGATTATCCCAATGAATGGCATATAGATCCGCATCATGTTGATTTAGGCGCGATTGAAGCAAAACTGGCAGAGATTGTTGCCGAACGCAGTGCAGCCTGCTGTGGTGAGGCGGCTCCTACAGTGACTACCTCGGTTCGGGAAAGTGTGATGATCAATGGCGGGATCATCAACCATATGCTGGAAAACAAAGCCGAACTAATTGTAATGGGCACCCATGGTGCCTCCAATGCCGTGGAGCGTTTCTGGGGTAGCAATACCAGCACTATGATCAACCATAGCTTATTTCCTATTTTGGCTGTACCGCGCGACTGGCACCCCGTGAAGATTGAGGAATTACTGGCAGCCATCTCCCTGAAGGAAGCAAAAACCTGCCTGCCGAAACTGGCAGAATGGGCCAACTGGTTCAACGTTAAGGCAGAAGTTATTTCACTTACTTCAGTACCTGAAGCCGACCAGGATGAAATGGAAGCTGCTGTAAGGGCCTATCCCGAGATCACTGCACACCTGGTTCCCAAGAAAGACGATCTGCCCATGTGGAAGAACCTGGTGAATTATACCGCAGATCGCAAAAAGGCAGCCCTACTGATGTTTGTTCATGAGCGGAACGTATTTGATAAACTTTTCAATTATAGCATTACTTCTAAGGTAGCGGATGGCATTCATATACCGCTGTTGGCGATTCCTACTACTAAAAAGTCCTGAGTTTCAACAGTGGTTGGCATAACCACCCCAATGGGATAACTTTGCGGGCCATGGAAACCATTCGTCAGCAAAGAGGACAGCGAGCCGTAGCTATCTGGCTGCTCATAGGGGTAGGAATGATCATCGTACAGATTTTGTTGGGAGGAATTACCCGTCTAACCGGGTCAGGACTCTCTATAACAGAATGGGAAGTGGTGACTGGCACCCTGCCGCCCCTCAATGAAGCCGGATGGCTGGATAAATTCAGGGAGTACCAGCAAACCCCTCAATACCGCCTGCTGAATACCGATTTCAACCTGGATGATTTCAAGTTTATTTTCTTCTGGGAATGGTTTCACCGGTTTTGGGCCAGGCTGATCGGGGTGGTATTCGTAGTGGGATTTGTTTACCTGATTTCGAAGCGTTACCTGAAACGCGAAATGGTGAATCCCCTGCTGATTCTCTTTGTGCTGGGAGCACTGCAGGGAGCAGTAGGCTGGATCATGGTGGCAAGTGGCTTAACCGGTGATGCGGTTTATGTGAAGCCTACCCGGCTGGCTATGCATTTTGTGCTGGCAATTGGATTGCTCTCCTATACTTTCTGGTTTGCCTTACAATTACTGGTTCCCAACCAGGAGCGGCGGTATGCACCCGAGGTAAAAAAATTCACCTGGATCCTACTCGGTTTATTGGCCCTGCAATTGGTGTATGGAGCTTTGATGGCCGGACATAAAGCTGCGGCAGTAGCTTCTACCTGGCCAACCATCAATGGGGCCTGGGTGCCGGAGGGAATGGGAAGTCACAGTCCCTGGCTGATTAACCTGATTGATAATACCATCACGGTTCATTTTATTCACAGAAACCTGGCTTACCTGATTACCATACTGGTGATTCTCTGGTACCGGAAAGCAAGCCTGGAAAATGTCTCACCTGCTGCTCGTACTTATTTGCGCTGGCCCCTGATGATTGTGGTGGTGCAGGTATTGCTGGGAATTCTATCCGTATTAACCAGCAAATCTATTGTTCCCAACCAGTGGGGCAATTTTGAATGGATGGCCCAGCTACACCAATTGGTAGCGATGTTCCTGGTTTTATCGCTGGTGGGCATGTTGTATCTTTTCGGTGAGCGCAGGCAGCGCGCATAATTTGAGACTTGTCTAAACGTTCTAAGAGTGTATCTTGGAACGCGATGAAGCAACGCCTGAAAGCCATATTCTATTCTTTTGCCGTACAACTGGTGTTACTGCATTTCAAGAAATTCCAGATCCTGCTGATCTTCTGGCTGGCACTGTTTGGGGCGGTAAGTGGCAACTTCATGGCCAGCTTTGGGGTAGATTCCCTGTATTTATCTCCCGAATACCTGGGCAGTGTGAATGCCATATCAGCCGGGATTGTAGGCATGTCGGTGGGCATCTTCATCATGAGCTGGAATATTACTACGTTCATCCTTTTCTGCCGGCATTTCCGGTTTTTGGCAACTACCACCAGACCATTTCTGAAGTATTGCATCAACAATGCAGTAATTCCATTGCTGTTCCTGGTATTTTATTTTGTGAACGCGGTTGACTTTGATCTGCACAAGGAATTGTTGTCCGTAAGTGAAGTGATGACCCTGGTAGGAGGGTTTTTAATAGGACTGGTACTTATCATTTTTCTTTCACTGGGTTATTTTTTTGGTGCGGATATCACGATTGCGAGGAACATGATCAGCCTGGATCCTGCGCCTATGGCCCTGCATCGGGGAGTGAAACCGCATATTGTATTAAACAGTGGAGGCAGCAGGTTAATCAAGGTAACCTCTTACCTGAGTGGCCGGCTCAATGTGAAAGCGGTGCGCGATGTAACGCACTACAGCAAAGAATTCCTGGAGCATATTTTCAGTCGCCATCATTTTGCAGCAGTCTTATCCATCTTCATAGCTTTTGTGTTTTTGATGCTGGTGGGATTTCTGCTCGATTACGAAATGTTCAAGCTGCCGGCAGCAGCAAGTATCACCATCTTTTTTGCGATCCTGGTATCGGTAGCCGGAGCCTTTTCTTATTTCCTGCAAAGCTGGAGTGTTCCCTTTGCGGTGGTGTTAATCATCGTATTGAATCTGTTGTATCGCTATGGGGTGATCGATCCAACTAATAAAGCGTATGGATTGAATTATTCAAAAGAGATTCAGAAAGCAGCATATACGTCCGCTAATCTTGCAGCATTAAATACTGCTGAAAGGGTGACTGCTGATTCCCTGAGAATGGTGCAGGTGCTGGAAAACTGGAAAAGAAGGCAGGGGGTGGAGAAGCCACATCTGTACATCGTAAACGTAAGTGGAGGAGGAACCCGCAGTGCTACTTTCACAATGGGAGTGATGCAGAAACTGGACAGTATCTGTGGTGGTCAGTTGATGCGGAAGACCTTTATGATCACAGGTGCTTCAGGTGGTATGCTGGGAGCGGCTTATTTCAGGGCCTTATCAAGAGAGCGTGATTTGGGCAAACCGGTACGATTACAGGATCCTGTATATGTGGATGATATTTCGAAAGATTTGCTTAATCCGACTTTTTCATCCTTTGTGGCGCGCGACCTGGCCGCACCTGCGCAAAAATTTAGTGTTGGTGAATATGAGTATGTAAAAGACCGCGCGTATGCGTTTGAGCAGCAATTAAACATCAATACCCGTTATTTATTGGATAAGGAATTCAGTGCGCTGGCGAAAGAAGAACAGGAGGCCCTGATGCCTACCATGATCTTTAATTCAGTAATTACCAGGGATGGCAGGAAAATGCTGATCAGTACCCATCCGCTCAGCTTTTTGATGAAGCCATCGGGTGATCCGCGTCTGCAGCACCCAACAGATCCGGATGCGGTGGATTTTGCAGCCTTGTTAGAAAGGCAGGACCCGATGAATCTTCGGTTACTCACGGCATTGCGTATGAATGCTACCTTTCCTTATGTGCTACCGAATGTATGGTTGCCAACAGATCCGGTGATTGATGTAATGGATGCGGGGTTACGGGATAATTATGGCATTGAAACAGCAGTACGGTTTATTCATGTGTTTCGGAATTGGATAAAAGAAAACACCAGCGGCGTAACACTTCTGCAGATCAAGGATCGCCAGGGTGGTGGATGGGAGCATCCCTTTGAATCAAAAGCAGTATCTGAAATTGTAACTAAGCCCTTATTGCTCTTGCAGTTGAACTGGTATAAAATGCAACAGTACAATCACCAGGATCAGTTGGGCATGGTGAGTGATTTATTACCCGGACAATTCAACCGGATCAGTTTTCATTATCTGCCTGAGAAAGAAGAAACCAAGGCAGCGCTGAATTTTCATTTAACACAACGCGAGAAAGTGGATATCCGGCATGCGCTGGATAACGAACTCAATGCGTTAGGATTTATACGATTTAAGGAATCAATAACTACTGAAGCTGATTGATTTAAAAAGGGCTTTCTTCTAAGTCGTCATTATTGTCTGAAATTCCTATCGCATCCAGAATTAGTACTTTTAATTCTTCACTGTATTCTGGTTCGTTTATAATTGAGGTTATTATTTGCTGTAATAAATCTTTGTTTATTCTATTGTCTGCAACATGTACAGCAACATTTTCCATCTCAATGATG
>JAGKTB010000067.1:0-4555 GCA_018993145.1 Flavihumibacter sp. | reverse complement strand
CTGAATAACCGGACCGTTTTCACCCCCCTGAAATACAAATTCTTTTTTGTCCAGCCTAAGCTCTCCTTTCACTTTTGCTGCACCATGACAACTGTAACAATGATGCGCAAGGATGCTGCGTACCTGGAAATTTAACTCAGTGGTACTGGCTTCATCCAGCGGGCCATTAAAGGAGGCAAAATTAATTCCGGCCGGTGATTCAACACCGGGTTCACTCTCTTTACCTGGCAGAACGCTGGTCAGATAATCTTCACCGTGAGTAAGCGAAGCACCAAAATGTCCGGCTACCGCCATGCTGAAAAAAGTAACAGCCAGCAACACAGAGCCCATTCGCTGTTTGCCATTGTAAAACAAACCCGTAGCCAGCAGGCATAAGAGAAGTGTGGAGATGCCGGTCCACTGATGTATATCCAATACTTCGCCGCCATAGGATTCAGCACTGGCCAATAACAGGCCGGCAATTACAGCTAACACCGAACTAATTGCTGCCACTGCAAGAATGATTCGAATGGCGGGGATGAATTCTGTTTTTTTTCTAACTATCCTTAGCAGGTCCAGCAAAAAAGCAATTGCAATCAAGCCGATTGGAAAATGGACCAGGAGGGGATGAAGCCGACCTATCAATACCCAATACCAGGCAGTTGAACTGGATTCGGCAACCGGATCTGCCAATAAATAAAAAGGCAGGAAGAGAAACAATAAAAGGTATACTACTTTCATTACTGGCAATCAATTGGCGCTTAACTTAAGAAGGGAAAGCGGATTCACTGTCCTGTTCTGTTCTGAACAACGAATCTGCTTTCCCTTATAACGTTACAATTTAGTGCCGCTTGTAATGACTTTTCTGCCTAGCTATTATTGCCAAAGGTTATTTGGATATTCACCTGCTGCCACCAAAGCATCCAGGCTTGCCTGTACACTTGGAGCATCTTCTTTATAAGTAACGCCGAACCAGCTGGAACTGGTCTGAATAACAGGGATAACGCCTTTACCGGACTTTATAAAGTCATCTGCCACTATCGGAATGAAAAATTCTGCTTTGGGTTCCTGGTAATGTTTCTTTACAAAATCATTGAACATTTCCTGGCTGATAGTGAATACGGAAGGATGGAAACACCAGAAATTCATGGATACACTGGAGTCAAGGGGAAGTTCCGCGGGCTCCTGGTTATCATCGCATACAATTTTTCCATCTTTCATGGAGATATTCAGTCGCTCTGCAATGGACTCCAGGTTTCCGGCAGCATCAACGCGACAAACACCCCTGTTTACTGTACCATGCTCACTAAGGGTTTTCAGGAGTTCGTAGCCGATGATTGCGTATTTATTGGGACTGCAATCCGTAGTCAGGAAATTATAGGCTTTTACAAAAGCATCGCGGCCATAAAAATCGTCTGCATTGATCACTGCAAATGGTTCCTGCACCGCATTTTTGGCACAGAGAACAGCGTGTGCCGTACCCCAGGGCTTGGTCCTTCCATCCGGAACAGTTACATCCGGCAGGAAAGCATCCAGACTCTGAAATACATAATCAACAGCAACTTTCCCGTCCAGCTTGGAACCAAATACTTCTTTAAAATCATTCACGAATTCTTCCCGGATAATAAAGACAACTTTGCCAAATCCGGCACGGATCGCATCATAAATGGAATATTCCATAATGGTTTCACCACTTGGACCAAATGACTGAATTTGTTTTAAACTTCCATACCTGGATGCCATACCTGCTGCCAGAATTACTAAGGTTGGTTGCATTCTTCTATTTTTGTTTCGGGCACGAATATAAATCATAAGAATGACTTTATCCATTGATACCGACCTTGTTACAATTGATAAAATCCAGCTGTTTGCTGATCAGCAGGTGGAAACGGATATGCTGCGACTTGACAAAATCCACGCGCAAATCAGTGGTAACAAGTGGTTTAAGTTGAAATATTACCTCGAACAGGCTTTCCAGGAAAAGCGTTCGGGCCTGATCAGTTTGGGTGGCCCCTGGTCTAATCATTTGCTGGCAGTGGCCGTCGCTGCCCGGGAAACTGGTCTAAAAAGCATTGGTATCATTCGGGGGGAAGCCCCTGCTCAGCCAAGCGAAACCTTAGAAGAGCTAAAGTCCCTGGGTATGGAACTGGTTTTTGTTAGTCGGACTGCTTACCGGAACCGGACCCAATTAGTAACTGACCTCAGTACCAGCTATCCTGATTATTTGGTTGTAGATGCGGGTGGTGAGGGGCCCACCGGTGCAAAAGGAGCAGCAGAAATACTTAGCTATGTTCCCGACCTGGATAGTTATACGCATATACTCTGTGCAGTTGGCACCGGAACGATGCTTGCAGGATTAGCCCTGGCAGCCGGAAAAGAACAGCAGGTAATCGGAATTTGCAGCCTGAAAGAGAAGGAAGAACAAACAGCTTCGATCCTGAAGTGGTTTCCAGCATTAGAAAACAGATTTGAGATCAATACTGCTTTCCATTTTGGGGGATTTGCACGCCACACTGCTGAACTTACGGATTTTATGAACATGTTCTACCGGCAAACCGGTATTCCAACAGATATTGTATACACTGCAAAATTGTGTTATGCCTGGAAGCAGTTTTATCTCGATAATTTTTTTCAACCCGGCTCGCGGGTGCTATTAATTCACAGTGGCGGCTTACAGGGAAACCGGTCTCTGGCTCCCGGTATTTTGACATTTTAATTGTTTTTAAAGCATGAGGTCTGCCTTATATTTGTTCCGATGATGCATCCACAACGCTTATTCTTCCGGCTTGGTCCGACTCTACTATTACTTTTCATTTCATTGGCCGGGATCGCTCAGGATACCCTGCCGGCTTTTTCGGCAGAAATCAAATCCAAAAACAGGATCATTATCAGTTGGACCAATCCCTACGGAACTAATATAAAGCAGCTTAGCATCCAGCGTTCCAGGGATAGTAGCAGATTGTTCAAAACCATCATCAGTATACCGGATCCAACAGTTTTAAAAAACGGATTTGTAGACCAGAATTTACCTGATACCAATTTTTATTACCGGGTTTATATTATGCTGGATGGCGGCGATTATGTTTTCAGTCCGGTTCGAAAAGCCCGTAGCATACCTCCTCCTCCAAAACACGAACCGGTTACCAGAAAGCCGGAACCTCTCTCAAAAGTGGAACCAATAAAAACGGAGCCGGTGCAAAAACCCAAACCGGTTGAACCGGAAAAACCTAAACTGCCGGTTCCTCAACCTGAAAAATATCTCGTAATCAAAAAAGGAGATGAAATTGTAGGTGAACTCAACGAACGATTCCTGCAAAGATTTCGGGATTCCGTGAGTATGCGAACCAAAGACACCATTCTGTTAACCAGCAGAGATACGCTATTGATTAAGCCCTTTCAGCCCAAAGAAGTATACGGTGTTTCCAAATATGTATTCATCGATAAAGCCGGACTGGTTCATATTGAACTACCGTGGTGTGCCAGAAGAAAATATATTGTAAAATTTTTTGAAGAAGACCGCTCCCCTCTTTTTGAAATTAAAGAGGTACGGGATGCGGTACTCCTGCTAGACAAAGCCAATTTTATGCAGGCTGGCTGGTATCTCTTTGAAATTTATGAAGACGGAAAACTGCTGGAGAAAAACAAATTGTTTGTGGGAAAAGATTTCTGATTTCAGAAACCTGGCCAATTCCTGTTTGCTTCCAGTTGAAATACCTCTTCAAATTCCCCTATGAGTACCTGTTTCACTTCCTCCATATCGAGTTTCTTACCCAACTCCTTTTCCAAAGAGGTAACAGACTTCTGACGAATCCCGCAAGGAATAATCATATCAAAATAAGAAAGATCCGTATTTACATTAAAGGCAAAGCCATGCATGGTAACCCATCTGCTGCAACGTACTCCCATGGCGCAGATCTTTCTCTCCTGTCCCGGTATGGATGGATCCAGCCATACACCTGTTTCACCCGAAGAGCGCTCCCCCTTCAATCCATAATGAGCCATCGTGCGAATGATTACTTCTTCCAGGTTGCGAAGGTATTTGCCTATATCCGTGTATATTTTTTCAAGGTCAAGTATGGGATAACCAACTATTTGTCCGGGACCATGAAAAGTAATATCCCCACCCCGGTTGGTTTTAAAGAATTCAATTCCTTTCTGAATTCTGGTAGCTTCATCAATCAGGACATGTTCCATCAGGCCACTTTTACCTAGTGTATAAACCGGAGGATGTTCTACCAGCAGGAAAAAATGCCGGGTGGCATCCGGATTGCCTGAAGCTTTCAGGGCCAGGTTCTCCTGCAGGAGTTTTTCCTGGTAATCCCAGGCGGGTTGATAGGACATGTTACCTAAATCACGAAGGAAGAATGGCTGCATTTTGCAAATGTACAACGGACTGCAGCGGGAATTGTATTTTTGCGAAAATTTGAGCACATGGCGATGGATCCGGCAGAAGATGAACTGGAAGACCAGGCGGAAAGTTCTGACGAGTTATATGAACAGCATTTCCTGAAAATAGATGGAGGACAGGAACCTTTACGGATCGATAAATTCCTGGTAGCACGTATCGAATATGCTA
>JAGKTB010000446.1:0-3706 GCA_018993145.1 Flavihumibacter sp. | reverse complement strand
CATTATCTCCGGTCATCTTTGCCCAGATTTTTTCACCCTGCTTGCTCATGGTCATGTTTACCGTAACCTGGTTGGTAACCGGGTTAAAATCCTGGAAGGCATCAGTAATATTCTCTCCTTCAAGTTTGGCTTTTTCAGAACCCGGAATGGTTTTAATAGCATAGAGCGCTACGAAATCCTGCACTTTACCATCTTCGTTCTTCTCCGGCATGCCAAAGAGGAACTTCACATCACCAGGCATATTATTCTGAACAACGGGGTTCTTCAGATAAGACATGGCCAGTGCTGTATCTTTCGTTGCAACATAACCGAGATTAGGTGCATAGGATACGCGTCCATCCTGACCCTGCTGAGGCGGAATAAACTGGATAGTTGCCAGCAGCGGGTTGGCTGCACGGGCAGCTTCCGGTGTCTGTGCAGCTGCAGTCTTGGAAGTATCTCCACTCTTCAACACATTGGCAAGAGAAGTCGTATCAGACGCTTTGGCGCTTGTATCAACTGCTGCAGGTTTTGCAACAGTGTCGGTTGCAGAAGTTCCTTTCAGGTAAGCAGCCAACGCTTTGTCAGAAGCTTCCAGGCTACGATCCAGTTCACCAATATTATATACTTCAAAGAACTGCAGGTTGGCAGTAGACTGAAGATATTTACGAACCCGCTCAGGATCACTTGCACCAGCCAGTTCTACTGTAATGATACCCTTGGTTTCATCCAGTGAAATATTCGGCTGTGCCACCCCGAACTTGTCGATACGTTTGGTCAACACATCATAGGTCTGCTTCATGGCAGCGGTAGCCTGTTCGCGGATATAACTTACAACAGCTTCATCTGATGCATCCACTTTCAAACGGTTACGGGTGCTGTTGGCAAACAGGGGCGCCATCCTGATACCCGGATTCACTTCTTTGAAAGATTGTGCAAACAGGGAAATGAAATCCGCATCAGAATTTGCTTTTCGGCGGGTTGCTTCATCAATCGCTTTTTTCAGATTCGCATCAGCAGGATTGTTGCTCAATCCTTTGATCAGTCCGTCCAGCGCAACATCCATTGTTACGTTGATACCGCCCTGCAAATCCAGTCCCAGCAGCAATTCGTTCTCTTTTGCTTTCTGGTAAGTGTGACCCCACCAGGTAATTTTTTCATTGCGGGTGCTGTCCTGCAGACGACGAACCGTTGACTTCTTGATCTCATTCAGCGTGTCCTGGTACTGGAGTTGAAGTTCCTGGTTACCGGGGTACTTTTGTTCTGGTTTAGGGTAGGTGTTGTTTACGTACCGCAGTGCCTTTTCTTCGATGCCTTTTTCATGCTGATTTACGAACCAGGTAAAAGATAACTGGTACAAAGAAATCAGAATTAAGAAAGCAGTAAAGATGCTCACGAGTATTCTCATCGCAATACTTGTTTCGTTTTTTGTAGTTTTTTAAAGAGTGGCAAATATAGGATTTCGGATGAAATATTGACAGGGTGGGAGTTTATTGCTGCCGGAACCGGAAAAATTCCGGAATTTGTGCCTCCTGGAACTAAAAAGAAACTATGAGTTGGAGGAAAACGATCCTGGCGGGATGGATTAGCTGCCTGGCGCTGGCAGGCTGCCTGAAGCAGGAAGACAAAACCGGCGAGGGACCGAAAACCAATATCCTGCTGGTAAATGCTGCCCTGGATGCGGCGGAGGTGAACCTGCTGCTTGACGGAGAACCACTGGCACCGGCTGATCTGGCCTTTGGGGAAGCCGGACAGGTAAACGAAAATGGCTATATCAAAACCCGGCCGGGTGTTCAGACAGTTGGCTGGAAGATTGGTGGAGAGACCATTACAGATGATAAGTTTTTGATCTGGGATCCGAACAGCTATTATACCGTACTCCATTTTGATACGGCTGTGGGGGGATTCGGAAGATGGACCATTATAGAAGATAATCCTGCTTTTTCAGATACATCGGCCAAAGTCCGCTTTATTAACTGTGTGGCTGGCACCGATTCCCTGAGTTTATGGCTGATCAACAGCGAGGATACCCTCCAGGTTGCCAACCGGCGGGCTTACCTGGAAGCCACGGGCATCACAGGAACCGAATTTAATGTAAATGTGCTGCCGGGCAACTGGCGATACGAGTTGATCAATAAAAACCAGGTGGTACTTGAAACCGCCGATTTTCTTCCTGTTCCCGGTGAAGTGTACAGTTTTATAGGAATTGGGGAAACTGGGGCAGCAGGGGAGAAGCAGCCGAGGGCACTGGTGGTTCGGCAAAAGAAATGACCGGAATAAACGGGCCATTTAGTATTTTTACCAATTGTCAAGCAATCATTCTTAATCAAACCAATTTAGCAACACAAAATGTCTTTATCATCCCGGTTGCAGCGCTTTAGCGAACCCGAAACGCTGCGAATGGCCAAAATGGGCCGTGAACTTCGTGCCAAAGGATTTGACGTAATCGATCTGAGTTTGGGTGAACCTGATTTTGATACCCCGGAGCACATCAAGGAAGCAGCAAAAAAAGCAGTAGATGAAAACTGGAGCCACTATCCTCCGGTTGCAGGTTATCCGGATCTGCGAGAAGCTGTGTGCACCAAACTGAAACGTGATAACAACCTCGATTATAAACCGGAGAATATCCTGGTATCTACAGGTGCCAAGCAAAGTATCGCGAACCTGATCATGGCATTGGTGGATACAGGCGATGAAGTGATCATCCCAACACCTTATTGGGTATCCTATTCTGAAATTGTGAAGATGTCGGAAGGAGTTCCTGTGATGATCCGCACTTCTGCATCATCCGGATACAAAGTAACAGCAGCAGAAGTAGAAGCGGCGATTACACCGAAGACCAAACTCTTCATGTTCTCTTCTCCCTGCAACCCTACCGGTGCTGTATATACGAAGGAAGAGTTGTCGGCATTAGCTGACGTATTCCGCAAGCATCCGCAGGTATATATCATGAGTGATGAGATCTATGAATACATCAATTACGTGGGTAAACATGAGAGCATCGCGCAGTTTGACGATATCAAGGATCGTGTGATTATCATCAATGGATTGAGCAAGGGCTTTGCGATGACCGGTTATCGTTTGGGCTTTATTGCCGGCGCACCGGAGATTGTGAAAGCCTGTGAAAAAATACAGGGACAAATCACCAGTGGTGCCAATGCAGTTACACAGCGTGCAGCGATTGTTGCACTCACAACTGACCTGGCTCCAAGTAAAGCTATGGTGAAAGAGTTTGAAGAGCGTAAAAAGGTAATCATGGCGAAGCTTGCAGAGATTCCAGGAATCACCTGCAATGAGCCGGATGGTGCCTTTTATGTGTTTCCGGATATCAGTTCCTATTTTGGAAAATCTGATGGTACCACTACGGTAAACAATTCGGATGAGCTTTGTTTTTACATACTTGAGAATGCACATGTAACAACTGTTACAGGTAAAGCATTTGGAGAGGATAAATGCATCCGCATCGCGTACACGAATAGCCTGCCGAAGATAGAAGAGGGTATGGCAAGAATTAAGGCAGTGCTGGCGAAGCTGAAGTGAGACGTCAGACGTGAGACGTGAGACGTGAGAAGAGAAACACCCGGCGGTTGACCGTCGGGTGTTTTTATTGATACATTTACTCCATTCGGGTGTTGCCAGTTATCCATTCAGCCTATTTTGATCGTTCATTGATCGTTCCGGCATCGTTGTTTGATCGTTCTGCAATCGTCAGTGAACCGTCAGTGAA
>JAGKTB010000066.1:0-4147 GCA_018993145.1 Flavihumibacter sp. | reverse complement strand
AATTAATTGTATTCTCAATCGAATAGGGATGAAGCGGTTTCAGTTGTATAATCTCATTATCAAAGCAGCTCATTAATAAGACACAACAACAAAAACTCAAAACAATTTGACGCCCAGGTAAAGCTATAGTTTTACTTTTTACTCTCAATTGTCAAGTTATTACTTTACTAAATAGAAACTACGCTAAAGCTCCCTCAGGAATGCCGCACCCCTTCTGTTACCTTAAATACATGCAGTATCGCCGGGAATAAGGCATCTATGCTCTCCTCACTGCCTCGGGGTGAGCCGGGGAAAGTGAGTACCAGCATATTGCCGATAAAGCCTGCAACGCCCCTTGAGAGCATGGCATAGGGCATGCGCTGCTGCCCGTAATTCCGGGCTGTTTCCATGATGCCGGGTATCTCGCGGTCCAGCAGGGGTGCAATAGCATCCGGGGTAACATCTCGGGGTGATAATCCGGTTCCTCCTGTGAAGATGGCCAGGCGAATGCCCGCATCCTTCAGCTCTTTCACCTTGGCCTGGATGGTATCAACATCATCGTATATAGCTGTCCGTAAGACACCCTGAATCTTGTATTGCGCCAGTTTGCTTTCAATCAGATCACCTGTGCGGTCCGGATAGGCTCCGGAGGCCACACCATCAGAGCAGGTTACCACAGCAGTCTTTACTGTATCCGGCATCTCATATCGGAAATCTGTCTTGCCACCTTTTTTCTCCTCCAGTTTGATAGTGCTTATCTCGATGGATTTATCAATCGGCTTCAGCATATCGTACATGGTCAAGGCCACCACCGATGCTCCATGCATGGCTTCCACTTCCACACCTGTTTTGTAAATCGTCCTGGCCTCTACAGAAATAATAATATCCAATCCTTCAATCCGATGCGTGATAGCCGCATATTCAATGGGCAGTGGATGACAATCGGGTATCACATCACTGGTTTTTTTGATAGCCAGCAAACCCGCCGCACGCGAGAATTCAAACACATCGCCCTTGGGTACCTGCTTCTGTACAATAGCATCAATTGTAGCCTGACTGGATACCCTCAATATAGCCGTGGCAATCGCCTGGCGCAGGGAACTTGATTTATGCGTGATGTTAACCATGATTACTCCTTATTTATTTTCCTTCCACTGATACGATTCGTCTTCAAATAATTCCTTGCCCCATACCGGTAACTCAAACTTGATCTTTTCCACCAATTCCGTACAGGCATCGATTGCCATTCTGCGATGTTTGGAAGAAGTGAATACAAAGAGACAGATCTCGCCTGCCGCTACCTTACCCAGACTGTGATACACATGCATGCAGGTTAAATCATACTTACTAAATATTGCTTCCCGGATCTCAAACATTTTCTCCAATGCCATCTCTTCATAAGTGGTGTACTCAATAGCTGCTACCGGCTTCTCATTGATGATATCGGCACGCACCTGTCCCAGGAAGATACTGTGCCCTCCAATATCATGACGCGTACTATGCTTCTGAATACTCTCTGCTATGAATGCCGGCGAGATTGCACCTGGTACAAAAATCTGCCTGGGTTTGCGTTCTTTCATTTCAACTGATTTTAGATTTCCAATGGAGGACTCCCCCCTTTAAACTGTAAATGTTGATCCGCGTATTAATTGCCGCCAGCAATTTCGCAGCCTGCAGACTGCGTTTGCCCGACTGACAAATGAATACAACGGTTTCACCATCTATTTTTTCCAATTGTTCTTTCAAGCCGGATAAGGGCATTTTAACATGCTCCACAAAACTGATGGCTGGCAGCTCGCCTGCTTCGCGCACATCGATCACCGTTAGCTCCCCTTTCTCCATCAACTCTTCAAATTGCTCTTGTTCAATCTCCATCTCCTCTACCCCTATTCCACATAACCATTCATAATTCATATTAAGAAACTCCTCCTCATTCTTCGGGATTGCTTTCCTGTTTTCCTCCACTACCGATAACTGCAATATCATATGCTGGTTATACAATGCATGGTAGGTATACAACTGATTCTTCAATACCTCTCCCATGCCTGTAATCAGCTTGATAACTTCATTCGCCTGCATGCTGCCGATAATGCCGGGTAACACGCCCAACACACCTGCTTCCGCACAATTCAATACCTCGCCTTCCAAAGGTGGCTGTGGAAAAAGATCGCGATAGTTGACCGCTGTATCATCTGCAGCAAACACAGTTACCTGTCCCTCGAATCTTGAAACCGCCCCATATACCAGCGGCTTCTGCAGCAACACACAGGCATCATTCACCATATACCGCGTTGCAAAATTATCCGTGCCATCGAGGATGATATCATAGGAGGCAAACAACTCGAGACAAAGTGCATTATCCAATTTTACCGGATAGGTTATTATGTTGATTTCCGGATTAATGGCTTTCAATTTTCTTTCCGCCACCAGCACTTTTAACTGACCGATATCTTCTGTTCCATACAATACCTGCCGGTGCAGGTTGCTCATTGATACGGTATCGAAATCTACAATACCTAGGGTGCCAACTCCCGCTGCCGCCAGGTACAACAAAGCCGGACAGCCCAATCCGCCTGCACCCAGCACCAATACCTTTGCTTCGGCCAATCGTTGCTGCCCCTGCTCACCGAACTCCTTCAGGAGTACCTGCCGGTGATAACGTTCCTGTATGGTATCTGTTTGCTGCATGACTATCCTCCGGAGAAAGGGGGCAATAAAGCAATGCTACTGTTAGCTGTTATTTCTGTATTCTCCTGGATGATTTTTTTATCCACCGCCACTACAAATTTGGCGGTTCCCAATGCAGGGTATTGTTGCTTCAATGCTGCTAATAGGTCATCGGTATTGCTGACAGCCGACATACGAATGCTGCTACTCCCTGTTATATCTGTCAGTTGCCCGAATATCGTGATCTGTAGTTCCATTTTTCTACGCTGAGGTAAACAATAGTTTAAAGGCCGCCATCGTGAGCACAGTTGCCAGTGTAAATTTCAGCACTTCCTGCCTGAATTTCAAGGACCCGAACCAGGCCCCCAACAATCCTCCACCAAATGCGATTACCACCATCCACAACATGTCTGTACTGAAATGAATGCCCTTGGTCAATTGCCCGAATAAGCCACTCAGGGAATTCACGAATATAAACAAGGCACTGATGGCCGCGGTTTGCTTTTGATTGGTCCAATTTAATAACAACAAAATCGGCGAAAGGATGATGCCTCCTCCAATTCCAATGAGTCCGGATAAAAATCCAATGCCGGCACCAATGAAAACCGACACCCACACCTTCGACTCTACCAACCCAGCCTCCCTGCTGTCTTTTAATAAAAAGAAGCGCAGGATCGGCAACAATAACAGCGCCCCCAATAGCTTCTTATAAATAGTTGCATCAATTGTTAGTAGTCCGCCTACAAATGCCATAGGTATGGAGGCCAATGCCAATGGTAAAAAGATCTTCCACTTGAAATGCCCGCCCCTGTAAAACTGGATATAAGAAGTCAGGGATACAAAGAGGTTCAGCAGCAACGCCGTAGGTTTCATCACTTCGGGTGCAAATCCATACAGGGCCATCAGGGCCAGGTACCCACTGGCACCACCATGTCCTACCGATGCATAGAGGAAGGCAACGACAAACAAGATGATATAAAAGATCAGCGTAGCATCCATGCGCGCGATTAAAAGGGTAAGATATGGATTTCTACTTCATCACCCGGACCTGCCTGCGTGCATTCTTCCGGCAGCATGATCAGGCAATTGGCCCGTGCAAAGGAATTCAGTTTATAGGATTCCTGTCCTTCCAAAGACATTACTTTTTCGCCATCTGCATACCCTTTGAGGTAATGCGTGGGACCAGCAGGCTTTTTAACCGTATTAGCCAGGATGGCGTTGCGCTTGCGCAGGGCCAGGTTACGATGTTGCATTTCGCCAATCGCAATCAACACATATTCATAAAAACAGGTCATCACCGAAGCCGGATTGCCCGGTAATCCAAATACAGGTTTTTGTTCCTGTTTGCCAAACAGGATGGGCTTGCCCGGTTTCTGTTTGATCTTATGAAAGATGGTTTCGATGCCACATTCCAGTGTCGCCTTCAGCGTGAAATCATAATCACCCACACTGATTCCTCCTGTCAGCAATACCAGGTCGGACTGTTCCAGCGCAGTTGCCA
>JAGKTB010000445.1:0-5183 GCA_018993145.1 Flavihumibacter sp. | reverse complement strand
GGTTTTACCTCCATCGGTTGATTTGAATACACCCCTTTCTTCATTCGGCCCAAAGAGATGACCTATCACTCCCGCCCAAACGATATCTGGATTTCGGGGATGCACCAGGATACGAATGATGTGCCGCCCATCTTTCAAACCTCTGTTCTGCCAGGTTCTGCCTCCATCATCGGAGCGCCAGATACCTCCGAGTCCTTCTGCCACATTGCCTCTTAATGTATTCTCGCCCTCTCCTACATACATGATCTGTTCATCAGTAGGCGCTATGGCGATGGCTCCTATATTGGCGATATTGTATTTGTCGGAGATATTGGTCCAGTTGCTTCCTCCATCGGTGGTTTTCCAGAGTCCGCCTCCGGTTGCCCCCATGAAGAAAGTTTGCCGGTTGGTGTAGGAACCAGCTACCGCGGCAGATCTTCCGCCCCGCCAGGGACCAATCAGCCGGTATTCAGTTTTGGCAAATAAAAGTGAATCGTAGTTGGGAGCCTTGGTTGGAGGCGCTGTTTTTTTGCGCTGGGACTGAGCCAGAAGGCCCGGCAGCAAACAGGCTACTAACAGTAATTTTCTCATGTGTAGGTATTTAAATCAGGTATTCAAAGTACTAAAAAAAATGGCTGGTCAGCATCTGCCAACCAGCCATATATACCTGTTACAAAAAAACTATTTAACAGACGTTGTTTTTAACGCCGGGGTTGTAACACCTTCTTTTGCCATGGCCTGCCGAACTTTATCAGCGTACTGCTTACTGATGGCAGCATGTTTGGCTTTGGTGGCAGAGAGCTCTCCCTGGAGTGATTGCAATCGCTCCAATTGCAAATTACTCGGCCTCGCCTCATTACCGGCGATGGTTATATACAATTCAGTCAAGCGCTCTCTCAACTGTTCTTCATCCGCAAAAATACTGGTTTGTTTAGTTGCCAGTAAACCGGATCGGAATTCTTCAAGAGATTGATTATAGGTCTTCAACAGTTTTTTTACTTTTTCACTTTTGATCTTGTCGCCACTTTCTTTGAGCAATTTCTGCTCACTGTTTACTTCTTCAATCAGTCCGTTCAGTTCCTTCTGCATGTTATACAATTCCATGGATGCTTTGTGTTGTGCAAGGCGATCTTCCATGCTGTACGTAGTATTTGAAGTATCATGCACCAATACGATTGGCTGCTTGTATTCTTCTTTGCCTACTGTTAATTTCAGTGTGTAGGTACCGGGTAATACCTGCGGTGCCACCATACCACCGCGGTCCATTTTGGTTCCGCCGGCTGCAGATTTATTTGGTGTCATGCGCTGGTTCCAGTACACTTTGTTAACGCCTTTGCGCTTGGAGCCCGGCATGCTCTGGATCAGTTCTCCTTTATCATTAAAGATCTCCACTTTCACATCACCCGACATGATCCGGTCTTTCAGGTAATACTGAATGGGCGGAATGCCTGCCGGATTACCAGCCGACCAGCCACCGGTTGGAGGAAAACCTCCATTACCAAACTGGCCATCCCGGATGGGCTGAGGTGCCAGGGCAAAAATATGCACGGGTTTGTTGGAGGTTTCTCCAGCGAGTTCGCGCATCGGGCGGATATCATCCACCACAATTACACCCCTGCCATGGGTTCCAAGAATCAGGTCATGTGTTTTGGGATGAATCACAATATCTCTCACCAATGCATATTCGGGAATTCGGTTCTTCATTCTGAACCACTCACGTCCACCTGTAACCGAAGCGAACATGCCCATTTCAGTTCCTACAAACAGCAGGTCTTTGTTTACCAGATCTTCCTTGATTTTATGAGCGAAACCGGTGAACTCATCACTTTTGAAAAGGGTCCAGGTTTTACCCATGTCGGATGATTTTCCTACATAGGTTTTATGATCGCCATACATGTGATTATCGAAGCTGGCATAGATTACCTGTTTATCAAAACGCGATGGCTCTACACTGCTTACCCAGGTTTGGGCTGGGAGGCCGGCTGCAGCAACATTGGCAGCAACATTTGTCCATGTTTTACCACCATCGGTTGTGTATTGCAGGTTACCATCATCTGTACCTACCCAGATGATATTTTCATCCAGCGGAGATTCTGCAATTGCAAAGATGGTGGTATGATTTTCAGCAGAGGTATTATCAGCACTTAAGCCACCGCTATTATCCTGTTCCTGTTTTTTCTTATCATTGGTAGTTAAGTCTGGTGAAATACGCACCCAGTTTCTTCCCTGGTCGGTGCTTTTGAATAGATACTGTGCACCTGTGTACAGGTTCTTTGGATTTTTTTGTCCCGTGTGAATTGGTGTATTCCAGTTCCAGCGCAATTTGCCATCGGCAGCTGCAGCCTGGGGTTTAATGGAAACAGATTTCAGGGTACGTAAATCAACCCGCGCCATATTACCACCCTGGTATTCCGCATAGGCGATATTAGGGTCAGTAAGATCCGGAACTGTCCAGAAACCATCACCTCCATAGATGGCGGTCCAGTCGCCATTGTTCACTCCATTGGGTTTGGCAGAAGGTGCATACCAGGAACCGTTATCCTGCAAGCCTCCGTAAATATTGTAAGGCTCACGGTTGTCAACTGCTACATGGTAAAACTGTCCGACTGGGAGGTTGGATACAAAGATCCAGGTAACGCCTCTATCCAGGCTGATGTATACACCACCATCGGTACCCAAGTACAATTGGTTGGTATTATTCGGATTGATCCAGAGGGCGTGGTGATCTGAATGTACCCATCCGCCATCGCCGGATGCTTCGGCAAAGGAATAACCTCCATCATCTGAATAGCTGAAAGAGAAAGCCGGACGATAGACACGTTTGGGATCTTTGGGATCAATTACGAGTGTGCTGAAATAGAATGGTCTTGAAACCACATTGAGGGTAGCACTCTGTTCTTTCCAGCTTTCGCCACCATCTTTTGAGATATACATTTTGGTATCCTTTGCTTCCACAATGGCGATCAGGTTCTCCGGAGCGCTGGGTGCAAGGGCTAAGGCAGTTCTTCCAAAAGGTTTGGCAGGTAATCCATTAGTGAGTTCTTTCCAGGTTTTACCACCATCCATTGATTTGAAAATGCCGGATCCTTTTCCTCCTGAATTAAACAGGTAAGGAAGGCGGCGAAATTCCCAGGTAGTGGCATACACAATATTGGGGTTATTGGGATCCAGGCTCACATCGGCACAGCCTGCCTTGTCTGAAATATAGAGGGATTTCGTCCAGGTTTTACCACCGTCGGTTGATTTGTATAAACCCCGGTGTTCGCTGTCGCTCCAAAGCGGACCAGGAGCAGCTACATAAACAATATTAGAGTTAGAGGGGTCAATCACGATTTTGGAAATATGCTCGGTGGAATCCAGCCCGATCTTCGTCCAGTTATCGCCACCATCAGTTGATTTGTACAAACCATTACCGATGGAAACAGAGTTCCGCATATTGCTTTCACCGGTGCCTGCATATACAACAGCCGGTTTGGACTGATCAATGGCAAGGGCGCCAATGCTTTGGCAATAGCGATCAAAAATAGGTTTGAAAGAAGCACCGGCGTTGGTGGATTTCCAGATGCCGCCACCGGCAGTTCCTATGTATAGTGTTTTGCCATCCTTGTTTACACCTTCGATAGCAGTAATTCGGCCACTCATGGTACCTGGACCAAGCCAGCGGGCTTCCAGCATGCCAAAGGTGGCAGAGTTAACATTGGACTGGGAGAAGGAGACTAACGATATAGAACAAACGCAAATAGACAGAAGCAGTTGTTTCATGTGATCTGTTTTGGTCAGGAAAAAAAAAGCCCGGATAAACCGGGCTTCAGGAATCGGTCAATTATTTAGCAGGTTGGAAGGTTGTTGCAGGAACTTCCTTGTTGATTTGAATTTTGCTGATTACCATGTCAGCGTTCATGCCTGGTCCGAGTGGTACACTGATGGTCATTGGCATGGAGATACCTTCTGGTAATTTCTGGTAGTTGCTGTAACCGGTAGTCATTTCCATTTCCTGTCCGTTTACTTCCTGCTTAGCAGTAGACTTAAGCAAGAGGAATGAAGAAGGGTCGATAAAGTAAGTAGTTACTTTTCCGCCTTTCAGGGTAAGTTTCAGTTTGTGGCATTCTGTACCTTCCACATCTTCTTTACCGAGGTATTCCAGGGCATGACCTTTTTCCTTGTAATCCACCAGGGCACCCTGGGTATCCAATTCGTCAGCACCTTTTTTCACCATTTCTTCTGTCATAGGCTCAACATTGGTTTGACCCTGTACAGGCATATACATCCATCCGGCAGTTGGCGTCATGATGATGTAGTTGGCCTGTCCCATGATGTTCAGGTCCTGGCGGCTACCGGTATTGTGTACGGAAGTGGTAGTAACGGCGATATCAATACCCTGGAAGCTCATGGTTCCGTCCATGATCACGGACTTTATTTTTTTCCAGTTATCCTTTCCGCCAATAGCGTCAATATGCTTATTGGCGATCTCATCTGCTGTTTGAGAAAATCCAGTCATCGTTCCCAAAAGAGCAGCTCCTAAAAATGCAAGTTTCAATGCTTTCATGTGTTTCTGTTTAATGTATAGTTGGTAGTTGAGTGTGTCCTTATTCTGCTTTATATAACTTCTGATCTACCGGTTTGTTCACCTCGATCTTTTCATAGATGGTTTCTCCCCCCATTCCGTTGCGTTTAACAGTAAAAGGGAATAAAAAACCTTCCGGGGTGGATTGGTAATCGCTGTAATCGGTAATAAGCTCCTGGGGTTGCTGATCGGCATTGGCGCCTCTTCTTTGTCCGCCTCCAAACATGCCACCCCCTTTACGGATCTCACGTACCAGCAGGTAACTGGTGGCGTCAATGAAATAGGTTACCTCATTTCCGTTTGCCAGGGTAAGTTTGATTTTATAGGCTTCTTTTCCATTGATTTTTTCCTTTCCCTCCAGTTGATTTTTATGTCTTTTTGCTGCATAATTATAAAGTGGTCCGATCAGATCCCCGCTCCCCCAGTGTTGCTTTATAAGGCTCTTCCGGCATGGGCTCAAACTTTCCCGCCATTACGCGGATTGGAAACCCATCCGCCTTTATCAGTAAGCAATACATTAAAAGAGCCCATACCAAAATTGATTTCGGACCGCATCAGTTGCTGATCCACTTTGGTCATTTTGGAAGTGATCTCATTACCATTGCCGGCGATGGACACACCTTCCATATAAACCGATTTC
>JAGKTB010000444.1:0-3823 GCA_018993145.1 Flavihumibacter sp. | reverse complement strand
GCCTCATCATACTTGAATGGATGTTGATGAAAGAAAAAACAGATACTTTTCGGATGATCAGCAGTCCAAAAGAACGGTTTGCCCAGTTTATTAGAGAGAATCCGGATCTTCTGGCACGGGTACCACAAAAATACCTGGCATCCCTGCTAGACATAAAACCGGAAACCTTCAGCAGGTTTAAAAAACAGTATTTTTCAAAAGGAGAGGAGTAGTCGCATGAAGTCTGCAGCCTTACAGCCCTACCAACCGGCAATTCAGGAACTCTTTGCCTACATGAATGCCTATTGCGGTATTACGAAGGAAGAGTTTAAGATCATGACCAGTTATTTTATTGTACGAAAACTTGATAAAAAAAGCCTGCTCATTCAGCCTGGAGAAGTGGATCATTATTTCAACTTTATTGTGAGCGGAGTGGTTCGGAAATTCATGCGGGCAGGAAAGAAAGAATTCACCCTTCAGTTATCAACAGAAGGACATTTCATTCATGCCGAACTATCCTTTCATACCGGCAAACCGGCAGATTGCTATATTGAAGCCATCGAAGCCAGTACTTTTCTTTCCATTCATAGAGAAGACCTTGAAAAACTCTATACTGATATTCCTGTGCTGAACAAGCTGGCAAGACTAATGGTATCGGAAATGTATATCCGAAAAGAACTACGGGATTTATCACATTTTCGTCTTACAGCCAGGGAACGATTTTTACAATATATCCACAAACACCCCGATATGATGCAGCGGGTATCGCAAAAGTTCATTGCATCTTACCTGAATATCAAGCCTGAAACCTTTAGCAGGCTCAAACATCTGGTTCGCGTGCGGAAATGATCAGTCTGTTTCATCCTTGG
Source organism: Flavihumibacter sp. (assembly GCA_018993145.1). GTDB lineage: Bacteria > Bacteroidota > Bacteroidia > Chitinophagales > Chitinophagaceae > Flavihumibacter. The sequence goes on along the minus strand of JAGKTB010000444.1, from coordinate 2,975 downwards.
CCCAGGCAACATATAAATGAGCCGCAAGTTGTTCGCTGATGGTAACCGGAGGGCCACCCTGAACTGTTATCTGCAAGGAATGGTCAAATCGAAACCTGTTCGTTATTTTTAAACGGGTTCCGATTTCTATCTGGTGATGCCTGAGTAAATCAAGCATATCGGCAGACTGGTTGGAGACACTGATAAGATCGGCAGAAACGCCAATTGGAAGGTCCAGTAAACAGCGTTTTTCTATTTTGGGTACTATACCGGCAGCGTCAGGTATAGGATCACCATGCGGATCTGTTTTGGGCCTGCCAAGAAATTCATCAAGCCGGTCGATCAGTTTTTTACTGCTGATATGCTCCAGCTCTTCAGCTATTTCATGCACTTCTTCCCAGCCAAATCCCAGCTTCTCCACCAGAAAAAATTCCCATAGGCGATGTTTTCGAATGATTTGCAAAGCCAGTTTGTTTCCCGAGTCAGTCAGTTTTACCCCCTTATAAGGCTCATAGTGGATGAGTTCCTGTTCATTCAATTTTTTAAGCATATCTGTTACAGAAGCCGGTTTGGTGGCCAGTTGCCGGGCCAGTGCATTGGTGCTCACAACCGGATCTTCCTGTTCCAGGTGATAGATTGCCTTGATGTAATTTTCTTTGCTGGTGGAGTACTTCAAAGGGATATTTTTTAGGCGAATCTAAAAAAAAATAAAGGACAAAAAATGGGAGCTATTTGAAATAAACTATTTTAGCGACTCAAGGAAAACCTGACCAATGCATTGGAAAAACCGTCTGCTTATTGTTTGTTTACTGCTTGGGATGGCTGCCTGTACTTCCAAAAAGAAGCAATTATTGGATACCGAAGAGGTGGTCGTTACTGAATTCATTGATTTTTTTCCAGAGATCAAACTTCCTTTCCATTTATCTGATACAATGTTGGTAAAGAAGTCGCCTGATTCACTCCGAATCGGCAATAAAATCTTTTCCCAATTTGTTCCAGACTCTGTATTGCAGCCGGTTTATGGTAAAAAGACTAAACCGCAACTGTATCCTATCGGAAAAATTGAAGTAAAAGATGCGGAAACCTACATCCTGGTGAAATCGGCATTGGGTGCTAAGATAGCTGCTTACGCCCTTGTTTTTGAGCAGGATTCGTTCAAAGCAGCGCTGCCACTGGTAGTAAGTACTGCCACTCCAACAAGTAGTGAGCAGAAAGTTGCTAATATCGATAGTCGCCATACCATAACCACCGTTCGGCAGCGTACAGCTCCTGATGGCCAGGTCCTGTATCAAAAAGATGTCTTTATATACAATCCGGAAGGAATTTTCATGCTGATTCTTACGGAGTCCAATGATCAGGCAAACAAAAAGGGAAAATTGATCAACCCCATTGATACCTTGTCGACCACCCATAAACTTACGGGTGATTATCTTGGTGAAACGCGTAATCTCGTTTCTTTCCGGGATAGTCATAGAAAAGGATATCTTAGTTTCTTTATTCATTTTGAAAAAGATAAAGGAGCGTGCATTGGAGAGTTGAAGGGGGATGCACAAATTACGGGGGCAAATTCCGCCAGATATACGGAAAACAACGGTCCCTGCGTTATTGATTTTGCGTTCTCGGGTAATACTGTTACTATGAAAGAATTGGAAGGCTGCGGTTCTTACAGGGATATCAAGTGTTTTTTTGAAGGAAGATATACCCGAAAGAAAAAAGCTATTGCTCCTGCTTCCCGTAAAAAGAAGTAAATAACCTTAATTCCAGTGAATACTTTAAATTGCGTACTTAATACACATTCGACAAATCATTGATGCCATATGAGTTTTAGAAATTTCAGTGTTCCCTACCAGGGAGATGATCGTTATTCAAAGAAAGTGGCCTATTTCTCCATGGAATTTGCAGTTCATCAGCCGTTAAAAATTTACAGTGGTGGACTTGGTTTCCTTTCGGGCTCACATTTGCGGAGTGCTTATGAGTTAAGGCAGAACCTGATCGGTATCGGAATTCTCTGGAAGTTCGGCTATTATGACCAGGCCCGTAACCAGGACCAGACCCTTCAGGTTACCTGGATGGAAAAACAATACAGTTTCTTACAGGATACCCATATAAAATTTCAGATTTCCATTCACGATCACCCGGTTTGGGTGAAAGTTTGGTACCTGCCTCCAGATACCTACCAGACAGCTCCTTTATTCCTGTTGAGTACTGACCTTCCTGAAAACGATTATGTTTCACAAACCATTACGCATCGTTTGTATGATGCCAATGTGGCAACCAAAGTGGCACAATTTATTCTCTTAGGTGTTGGTGGTGCAAAACTGCTGGATGAAATCGGATTCAATCCGGATGTATACCATCTGAATGAAGCACATGGCATCAGCGCTGCATTTTACCTGTATCGCCGTTTTGGGAACAACCTGGAAGAAGTACGTAAAAGATTGGTCTTCACTACCCATACGCCGGAAGAAGCCGGAAATGAAAAGCATGATATTTATCTCTGCCATAAAATGAGTTATTTCTGCGGATTATCGCTGGATGAAGTCAGACATCTGACAGGCATACAGGATGATCAGTTCAATCACTCCCTGGTGGCATTGAGGTTTGCCAGGAAGGCCAATGGTGTATCCCAGTTGCATGGTCATGTTTCCAGAGCGATGTGGGAAAAACATTCAGGAACCTGCCAGATCATTTCCATCACCAATGCGCAGAACTGGAGGTATTGGGCTGATAAGCAATTGTATCGCTTTATGGAAGAAGGAAATGATCATATGTGGGACGACCGGAAACGTTACCTTAAGCATCGCGCTTTTGAGATAGTGGCTGATCAGACCGGTAAGCAATTCAATCCAGATGTATTCACGATCGTTTGGGCTCGCCGTTTTGCAGGATACAAACGTGCCGACCTGATCACCCGTGATGCGGAACGATTCACCCGCCTGCTGGAAAATTCAAAATATCCGGTGCAGATTATCTGGGCAGGTAAAGATCGGAAGAGC
>JAGKTB010000443.1:0-3002 GCA_018993145.1 Flavihumibacter sp. | reverse complement strand
ATTCACCTTTCTCATTCGTTTTGATTCGCAATCGCTTACTGCCATTTTCCAAAACAATTTTATATTCTCTTTTGGCTCCTTCCTCAGTTCCGTACTTTACCACGTAAACATCTTTTGTTATTGCCCATTTAGGATATCTCTGACCTATCGCATTTTGTATTGCAAATGGTAATGCAACATCATTAAACCGTTCTGCGGTGCGTATAATTTTTCCATCCTGGTCATAAACAGCAAGTATAAATCCATTAGGAAGATGGAATCTGATAGCATAGGTATCGTACTCATCATCATAATATTCAGAACTCTTTACATCATAAGCCGCCGCTTGCCTTTCCAATAACTTAATTGGTTCGGCTGCACCTTTATAATCAACTGATTTAAGGTACTTATAGTTTCTGGCTAATACAGTTACTTCAGGAAGCGTAGTAACTTGTGCCATCGATTGTATACTGATTCCGGCAATGAAAATTCCGAAAATCAATATTGATTTTACCTGTTTCATGCGATTTAAATTTTAGTATAGAAAGGTACTACTGCTATTTCCGCAAATGACTGATCTAAGTCATTCATCAAATTGATTTTTTCTGTGATTTATTCAGCCAGTCCATAACTTCTTCATCACTCACCTGGCTGAAATCCTCATAAAACCCTCCTACCCCATAAAACATATCCGGAATCAGCAACACAACCATATCATCTACCTGCTTAGTTAGCTTGCTTACTGCCGCTTCGGGTGCAACCGGAACTCCGATTATTATTTTTTTCGGACGGCTTTTTTTAATCAGTTGCACAGTGGCAAGCAAGGTATTACCAGTAGCAATGCCATCATCCACAATGATCACGGTTTTACCTTCCAGTTCTGCGGCCTCCTTTTTTGCTTCAAAACGATCATGCATTTCGGTCAAACGTTCGCGGACCTTTATCAACTCTTTTTCAACATATCCTGCTGGCACTTCCTCATGAGGAACGATAAAATAATCAGTCAGGCTGGCTGCCCCGATCGCATATTCCTTATTAGTAGGATGCCCTATCTTTTTGGTTAGTACCAATTCCAGGGGAAATCCCAGCTCGCGCGCTACGGCATAACCAACCGGCACTCCTCCCCGGGGTATTGCCAGCACGATGCCGTTCTCGTTTTTATACTTGCTTAATTGTTGAGCCAGCGCCAAACCGGCTTCGATCCGATCCTGGAACATTTGAATAATATTATTGAGACAACAGGTATGTTTCAAACCAGCTGATGGCCAGTTCACCTACTTTTTCCATCGCCCCTTTTTCTTCAAAAAGATGAGTGGCACCCGGCACGATTTCAATTCTTTTTTCACAAACCATCCTTGCGGCAGCCTGTTCATTCATCTGCAACACTTCTTCATCCAGGCCACCCACAATCAGTAACACAGGAGCTTTCAATTGGGAAAGCGCTTTAGCTCCTGCCAGATCCGGTCGGCCACCTCTTGACACAACAGCCCTGATCTGGGGAAGGATGCTCGCCGCATTAAGAGCAGATGCAGCACCAGTACTGGCACCAAAATACCCGAGACGGAGTTCCTGCATAAAAGGAAGACCTTCCAGCCATTTGGTAGCCCCGATCAATCGGTTTGTCAATAAGCCAATATCGAACCTGTTCTGGTAAAGTAAATCCTCTTCCCAGGTTAACAAATCAAATAACAAGGTGCCGATTTTATGCTGGTGCAGGTAACCGGCCATTAACTGGTTGCGCGGACTCATTCGGCTGCTACCACTCCCATGCGAAAATATAACCACCCCTCCTGCCTGCTCCGGAATCATTAATTCACCCTCTACTACCACATCCTGTATGGGAATACTTACAATTTTGTTGAACTTCCAATTCATCTCTAAATGTATTTAAACGAATTCCAAAAAATCTTGACGCTTCTCAACAAAAGCCTTGACTGTGCTCATTGGCAGTGGGTAATAAAAGGAGTTGATTTGATTTATGCGACGCCATCATACAACACCCCCTGATATCAATGAAACAGAGTTGATAAGCCTTATTAAACAATGGGCTTATCCTCTAAATAGTAAAGCCGATTTGCAGCCTTTGTTTGACAGAATTGGGGATTGCAGAATTGTCATGCTTGGAGAAGCAAGCCACGGAACCCATGAGTTCTACACCTGGCGTGCACATATTACCAAGCGATTAATTCAGGAAAAGGGTTTTCAGTTTATTGCAGTAGAGGGCGACTGGCCGGATTGCTTCCGGCTCAATCGGTTTATAAAAGGATTGGATGAAAAGGACAAAAGCGCATTTAAAGTATTGCAGGCTTTTAACCGATGGCCAACCTGGATGTGGGCCAACTGGGAGATGGTTGCATTGGCCGACTGGCTATATGAATTCAATAAGAGCAAACCGCTCAATAAACGGGCAGGATTTTACGGATTAGATGTATATAGTTTATGGGAAAGTATGGAAAGTATTATCCGATACCTGGAAAAAACCGACCCGGGTGCTTTAACAACTGCATTGGAGGCTTTCCGTTGTTTTGAACCGTATCAGAAAGAAGAAGGTCGCGGTTATGCAAGAGCTTCTCAATTTGTACCTGAATTATGTCAGCAGGAAGTGGTTGAGTTACTGAAAGAAATTCAGTCTAAATCCGTCCTTTATAATTCCGACCCTGAGAATGTTTTCAGTGTAGAACAGAATGCAAGGATCGCTGTTAATGCGGAAAAATATTACCGCGCCATGATAAAAGGGGGACCGCATAGCTGGAATCTGCGCGACCGGCACATGGCAGATACCCTGGGTGATTTATTGGAATACCATGGAAAAGATGCCAAAGTAATTGTATGGGCCCATAATACCCATATCGGAGACGCAAGAGCTACAGATATGGCAGCTGATGGCATGCTCAATTTGGGAGAACTGGCCAGGATTAAATACGGAGAGCCCAATGAAGTACTGGTGGGATTTGGTTTCTACAAAGGATCTGTTATCGCAGGCAAAAACTGGGGCGCTCCCATGCATGCATTGAAAATACCGG
>JAGKTB010000442.1:0-4767 GCA_018993145.1 Flavihumibacter sp. | reverse complement strand
TCGTATCCGGTAAGCGCTCAAACATTCGGCAGGTAACTGAATAGGGTCTGTATGCATCATAAATTTTCAGGGCAAGTCCCATTTCCCGAAGATCCTGCTGAACAGCTGCCAAAGCTTTGGCTACCGGTAATCGTACAAAGGCATGAGGCCGGGAATACAATTGTTCATAAAAGATATTAGCAGTTCCTGCATACTTGATGTCCAGGTGTATGCCCGGAATAAAATCACTCAGCTTCACCATTGCTTTATTAGAGTCAGCTTGAATCGATTGACGCAACTCCTGCAAACTGGTTTGAATCGGGAGTCCATAGGGATAGGATTTCACTTGAGCAGCGATTGGCCAGTTTTCCAACAAGAGCAGTAGCAACAATATTTGAAGCCCCATTTTTTGCAACATCATTGCAAATATAGAAATTCCTTGTTCACCTCCAATTTTTTTTGAAACAAGATATGTTCGTCAAAAGAAATTGCTACCCGATTGTAAATCAACACTTCGGGGATTCAAAACAAAACGCAGTCCGGCTCCCGTTTCGATTAACAAATTTTTTTCACGCCCATTTGTGTACGATATACACAAAGTATTGTAAATTTGTTGAAACGTTTCAACATTTTGAACTACAAAGCGGCGCTACATGAATAAGTATATTTTCCCACTCTCCCTTGGCGGACTTGGAATAGGCACCACCGAATTCGTGATCATGGGCCTGCTGCCTGAAGTGGCAGCCGCTATGGGTGTAAGTATTCCCAGCGCCGGTTACCTGATTTCTGCTTATGCGCTGGGCGTTGTAGTTGGTGCTCCATTACTGGTGGGAATGTCTACCAAACACAACCCTAAAAAAACATTGCTGGTCTTAATGGCAATGTTCACGGTATTCAATGGATTATCCGGACTCGCACCTGACTTCAATTCACTGATCCTGTTGCGTTTTTTATCCGGATTACCTCACGGAGCGTTTTTTGGTATCGGAGCCGTGGTTGCCTCCCAAATGGCGAAAGAAGGTAAACAGGCTCAGTCTATTGCCATGATGTTTTTAGGATTGACAGTTGCCAACCTGGCAATGGTTCCGCTGGTTACACTGGTGGGACAAGCACTCAGCTGGAGATTCGCATTCTTGTTTGTAGCATTGATCGGTGCTGTTACTGTTTTCTTCATCCACAAATGGTTACCCGATCAACAAGTAGATTCTACGAGTTCCGTAAAATCAGAATTGCAGTTCTTCAAAACCGGTAAAGCCTGGTTGATCCTGCTCATCACTGCCATTGGCTTCGGCGGACTTTTTGCCTGGTTCAGTTATGTAGCTCCCTTGTCTATTCATGTTTCCCGCTTCTCTCCTTCCTTTGTTCCTTATATCATGTTACTCGCAGGAATTGGAATGGTCATCGGAAATATCCTGGGTGGTATACTCGCAGATAAAATGCGGGCAGATAAAGCTGCTATACTGCTTTTCCTGCTGCAGGTTATCACACTGCTGGCGGTCTTCTTCTTTTCCGATAATCAATACTTTTCTCTGATACTGACCTTTCTCTGCGGATTACTGGCAATGGCTGTCTCCTCTCCCATTAACATGCTGATGATTACCACAGCAAAAGATTCAGCCCGAATGGGTGCCGCTTTCATGCAGGCAGCATTTAATGTAGCCAATTCATTGGGTGCTTATTTTGGTGGACTCCCGCTTGCCTATGGATTAGGATTTAATTATCCTTCATTGGCTGGTGCTATTATGGCTTTAGGCGGATTGGCACTCAGCGTAGTATTCATCCTGAAATACAAGACAGAAGAAAGTTCCCCGGCGGCTTATCTGCCTGCCCATTAAGCAGTTTATTCAGGATTTCTTGCCGGTTGCTTTACAATGAGCTCTGCCTGCAATTCCAGAAAAGCGGATTTGGTTTCACCATTCAGTTTGGAAAGCAGGCGCTGAATGGCCAATGAGCCCATCTGTTGTATCGGCTGCCGTATATACGCATAGGGCGCGTCAAACAATTCAAAATCATCCAGGCTATCAAACCCGACCAGGGCAATCCGATCCGGCACTTTTATTCGTCGCGCATGAATGTATTGCAGACAATAACCCGACATCAGGTTGGAAGCACAAAAGATCGCATCAATTGGTTTTGGCTGTCCGAGTAAGGTATCCATTGCAGCTTTTACCTCAGCATAACTGACAGAAGTTCCCAATTGCTTAACCCTGGATTTTTCCAACCGTATGCCTGCTGATCGCAACGCTTCTTCATACCCCCTGGTTCGTTCCTGAAGTGTATGCAATGGATTACTAAAGGCCAGCATGCCAATTCGGGTTTTCTTTTGTGACAGCAATTGCCGCATTGCCAGTTGCGCCGCATCAAAATTATTCAGTCCCACGTAATCACAGGAAATACCCGGGAAATAGCGGTCGATTAAAATGAATGGAACCTTTGATTTTTTTAAACTACGGATGGATGACTCACTTCCCGCAGGTGCCGCAATGATCAGGCCATCCACCTGGCGGGTAGACATAAAATCAAGTACCCGTTTAAATTTAGCTGGATCTTCATCCGAACTTCCGAAAATGACTGCATATCCCTGGCGATCAGCTTCATCTTCAATACAACGCGCCAGCTGTGCAAAAAAAGGATTGGCGATATCTGAAACAATCAGCCCTATACTATGCGTTTTATTGGTCTTCAGACTCCGCGCGACAATATTTTTCTGGTAATTAAGCGATTTAGCTACTTTCCGAATCTTATCCGCAGTTTCCTTTTTAATCCTGTTTTCATGCTGATTGTTTAGCACGTAGGAAACCAGGGTAACCGAAACTCCGGCCTTTTCAGCAATATCCTTAAGCGAAACAGTTGACATGGCTTAAAACTACTATAAATACGGTAGGGATGCAACGCTATCAAGACAGGTTTTGTCAAACCCTACATAAGGACCAAAATTTATTGTATATGCGAAACCTATGTCTTGCCTTATTAGCATCTACTCTATCTTTTACTGCTTGCCAGAAAACAAGTGAACAAAAGCAAGTGACCGGAGAAACAATTGTTACTGTAAAAGCTATTGATGCCCTATGCAGCTCCGTAATCTTTGAAATCCAGGGAGACTCCCTTAAAAAGTACGGAGAACAGAATTTTACGTACAAAGGAAAGAAATACAATGGCGTGTTTTCAAGTCAGTTACTTTGCGCTGAATTTGCAAATACGAATCTCTATCCTAACATTGATGGACGTTCTGAACCCAGCTCCTTTAAAGTACTGATCTCAAAAAATCCTCCCACATCCAATTGTGAAAACGCTACCTGTATGGCGATACTGACCAATATGCCGGAGACATTTTATTTTATTCATCCCATCCGGTGATCACTGCTTCCACCAATGTGTGAAAGCATGTTCTTCACTGTTAAGATTCAGGGGCTCACCAATTCTTGGGGTTAAGAGATTGACCTGGTAGCTTTCATTAAGGCGATGTAATTCTCTCAATGGTTCATCCCAACTATGAAGCGCCAGCGAAAATTTGGAGCTGTGAACCGGCAGCACTTTTTTCGCATTCAGATCCTTCGCAGCTTTTAGCACTTCCTCCGGCAAACAGTGAATGGCCTGCCAGGCAAGATTGTACTGACCATTTTCAAGAATGGCCAGATCAATGGAACCAAATCGCTTTCCAATGGCAGCAAAGTGACTGTCATATCCACTATCACCCCCCAGGTAAAGTTTCTTCGATCCTGCCTCCAGCAGAAATGCAAGCCAAAGGGTATTGTTTCGCGTGAAAGTTCTGCCACTGAAATGGCGGGCCGGCAAAGCATGCAGCAGGTCGCCATTGGAAAGTGTAATGGAATCCTCCCAATCCATTTCAATAAGCTGTTCAGGTGCATACCCCCAGTATTCCAGATGAGCTCCTACTCCTAAGCCGGTAATCACTTTTTTCACTTTCGGCTGAAGTGCTACCACCGTTTTATAATCCAGGTGATCGTAGTGATCATGACTGATCAACAGGTAATCCAACTCCGGAATATCCTTCACCTGGTATTCATTGGAGCCCGCAAAAGCCCTGGTAGTACCTGGAATTGGTGAGGCATTACCACTGAAAACCGGATCCACCAATATCCTCAAGCCATTGATCTGCAGATAATAGGAAGAATGACCAAACCAAACCAGCAGGTCGCTATCTGCCGGTAATTCATGCAAATCAGTTTTGACAGAAGGAAGCGTTGCGGCTGGCATTTTATCCGGCACTTTTTTAAAGAAAAAATCATACAGCACGCCCGCAAAGGAATACCCTTTTGTAAGATTTGGGGTATAGCTGAGGTTCTGAAATTTTCCGTCCCGGAAATGGCGCGATTGCCGGATGCGCTCCAGACGTTTACCTTCGGGTGCTTTGCCAAAAATCGGCTGCTGCAAATAAAACAGTCCGGCAATCAGCAGAATGGCCAGTATGGAAAAGAAGATTAGCATATAAACTATTTTTATATTTACTATACCAACTATAAATATAATTATATGTATCTAAGGTATCAACTTTGCAGCCAACAAACAAAGTTGAACCATGACAAAAATTACAGTAGCAAAAGGAGATGGTATCGGTCCGGAGATCATGGATGCCACCCTGGAAATCATCTTAGCCGCAGGTGCGCAACTGGAAATCGAAGAAATAGAAGTCGGTGAAAAAGTATACCTGGCTGGAAATTCAGCAGGTATTGCTCCGGAAGCCTGGGACAGCATCCGTAAAAACAAAATCTTCCTGAAAGCTCCCATCACTACCCCCCAGGGTGGCGGCTACAAAAGCCTGAATGT
>JAGKTB010000441.1:0-3397 GCA_018993145.1 Flavihumibacter sp. | reverse complement strand
TATTTTTACTATATCAACCTGGGCGATAGTGAAGAACTCTGGGAAAATATCTTGCCCAATGTTATTAAATACAATAAAGCCAATTTTGAAAAGGAAATCCAATTCGCCAATCGCAACGCTTTTGTCAAGATTTTTGGCAACCACGATCTTTATTGGGGAAACGACCCCCTTGCTCCGAGTTTTCTTAAATCCATTTACGGCCGGCCTGTAAAAGCCTTTGCCGGCGCGGTTTTAAGAGCAGAACTGCCTTATGGTCACCTTGATTTTTTCTGCACCCATGGGCACCAGGGTGATGCACAGAGTGATGGCAACGCATTTTCCAAATGGTTTGTCAGTTATATCTGGGGTCCCCTGCAGGCTTTCCTTGAAGTCAATACCAATTCTCCCTCTTCCAACTCCAATCTCAAATCACTGCACAATCAATATATGTACGAATGGAGTGCGGCTCAGCAAAACCTGGTATTGATAACAGGACATACCCACCAGCCTGTGTTCAATTCTTTAACCCACCTGGAACGATTGTACCTCCAATTGGAAGAAGCACAACAAAACCAGGATCACCAAAAAATCCAGGAAATCAAAGCTGAAATTCCAAGAAGGAAGCGGGAATATGATCATGTGAGTCACCAGTACCACAGCATGCGACCCAGTTATTTCAATGCAGGATGTTGCTGTTTTGATGATGGCACCATAACCGGACTCGAAATTGCAGACGGCTATATCCGACTGGTGAAGTGGTCAAAAAAAGACGGAATGCCAACACGAATCGTAGCAGAAGAAGAACACCTGGTTAAGTTATCACAACGGCTCAGCTCTTAAATCCAGGCTCCTGGAGATTATCTGCTCAATTGGTAAAGTATCTTTATTGCCTCGGGCGTCCACCCTGCTGTGGTATCCTGCAACCAGTGCCGCTTAAACGACTGTCTGGCAGCAACCGAATCACTTACACTATACCCTACCAAACGCAAAGCCATTACCTTATCAAATGTTTCAGGAACTTCAACTCCCGTGGTATCTGCATACCATTTTCCAAACCCGCGATCTGCCAGTTGTCTCCAGGGAAAGCGCCAGTTCGGATCATTTTTCCTGGTTGGAGCAATATCACCATGACCAATAAAATTACCTGCAGGAATATTGTGACGCTTTTTTAGTGTGTCCAGCAACGTTAGTAAACTGCTCAACTGCCGATCATCGAAGTATTCAAAGCCATTGTTATCGAGCTCGATACCAATACTGGATGAATTCAGATCTGTATCATAACCCCAGCTTCCCACTCCGGCATGCTGGGCACGCAGGTAATCATTCAGCATATGATGGATGGTCCCATCCTTACAAATCACATAATGAGAACTCACTTTTGTACGAGGCAAAGTAAAGGTTCGCAATGTTTGATCACAACTGTTTTGAGCCGTATGATGGATAATCACAAAATTCGGCTTGCGCATACCGAAATTAGTGGTACCTACCCAATACGGAGCTGTAGACATGGATTGAGCCGGAGGAAACTGTTTGAGCTGCTTCGCAAACTGCCGAACCTGCTTTTTATGAGCTCGATTGGTAACCTTATAAGGATTCGGACTACAGGCCCAGCTCATTGCGAGGGAAACCACAAAAACCAGAAAAAAATTTCGATTCAACGTATGCATGCTTTTATTCAGTAGGTCCAGGATTGTTGCTTTTCTTTTCCAGTTTAATCTTCGCTTTAGGTTCGCCGTTAGAGGCAGGCAGATTTTCCGTCCTCCTTTCTTCCTTCTTCCTTTCCCCCATCTTCCTTTCCTCCCGTTTCCGGTCTCCATGTTTCCCGTCTCCTTTCTTCCCTTCTCCATGTTTCCCGCCTCCATGCTTCCCTCTACCTTTCCTTCCCCCACCGGGTCTGTATTCCGGACCAGGACCTAATTCTTCAGGTATCTCCAGCTTGGGAACTTCATTGCCAATCAACTGTTCAATCCGGCCAAAACGATGCATTTCCTGCTCACTTACCAGTGTAAACGCTTTTCCATCCTTCTCTGCCCGGGCAGTTCTTCCGATCCGGTGAACATAATCTTCGCCATCATGCGGTACATCGTAATTGACTACCACATCAATGGTGTCTATATCAATCCCACGGCTCAATACATCGGTTGCCACCACTACCGGTATCCGACCACTTTTAAAGCCGCCCAGAATATCTTCACGCTCCGACTGTTCCAGGTCAGAATGGATTTCAGCCACGGAGAAATTGGCTCGTTTAAGGGTCTGGGTTAGTTCCTTTACTGTATGTTTTCGGCTGCAGAAAATAATCAGACTTCTATGAGGTGTTTCGCGGATAATTTTCTGAATAAGCGCCTTTTTCTGGGGTTCATACACCACATAGGCGCGCTGTACTATCTTTTCCGGTGGCCTTGAAATGGCAATGTTCACTTCCACCGGTTGTTTCAGGATCTTTTTCGCCAGGCTGCGGATTTTTTCCGGCATGGTAGCCGAAAACAGCAGACTCTGTCGCTTTTCTGGAAGATGCCGTATGATGCGCATGATATCATCGTGAAATCCCATATCCAGCATGCGATCTGCTTCATCCAGCACCAGGAACTGTACCTGGCTGAAATCCACATAACCCATATTCAGGTGAGCGATCAGTTTGCCAGGCGTACAGATCACCAGGTCAACGCCGTTGCGCAATGCCTGTTTCTCCTGCACAAAAGCCCCTCCATCACCACCACCATAAATGGCAAGTGAACTGATTGGCGTAAAATAGGATAGTCCCTCTACATGCTGCGCAATCTGCACAGCCAGCTCACGGGTTGGCACGATGATCACCCCACTGGTATGCCCTTCGTGGCGATGTTCGATCAATCGGCTTAGTATCGGTAATAAAAAAGCGGCGGTTTTGCCGGTGCCGGTCTGCGCAGAAGCGATCAGGTCTCTTCCTTCTAAAATGGCCGGCATAACCTGTTCCTGTACAGGTGTTAGGGTAATGTATCCGGATGCTTCGATTCCTTCCATCAATCCCGGATCAAGGTTCAAATCAGTAAACTTCACTTATAATTCTCATTTCGTTAAGTCGTAAAGATAGTGCAATTGGGGCGAGCTTTCGCCTACCTTTAGGTGGCTGAACCAATGCTTATGTATCGTCTCCTCCTTTCCTCCTTTTATCCGTTCTCCTTTTCACCAGACTGATTTCTGATTGAAAGACGGGGCTGTTGCTGCGATGAAAGGCGTTGCCTTCGGCGTTTCACCCAAACTGGCACAGTACGATCTGACGCATGAAATCCCGGCCTATTATATCTGGACAGCCGACTACCGCCTGAGACAAACAATTCCTTTCTGGCCCGCCGGAACGGTAGTGGTTTCTGTAGTAGACAGATTAATGGGATTAATTATGTTTCATATCATATATGTCAGGTTTATCCTGACAATT
>JAGKTB010000065.1:0-8688 GCA_018993145.1 Flavihumibacter sp. | reverse complement strand
CAATTTAGGGTGGGGCAGCTCCCGAATTCTTTGTTTCTTTGCAGTAACCAAGCAATTACCCCATGCAAAAGGAGACAAAACGACAGAAGCAGGTAGCAGGTGAAATTCAGGGGGTGCTGAACCAGGTGTTTCAGCACCTGGGCCTTACCATGATAGATGGTGGCATGGTATCTATTTCATCCGTTAAAATGACCCCGGATTTACTGGAGGCACGTATTTATATCAGCCTTTTTAAAGTGGCCGACCCCAAGGCTGCGATGAAAAAACTCGAGGATCGCGCCTGGGAAATTAAAAAAGAACTGGCGGCTGCCATCAAAAACCAGGTTCGCCGGATTCCGGAGCTCCAATTCTATCTGGATGACACCCTGGATTATGTGTTCAAGATGGAAGAAGTGTTTGAAAAAATAAAGAAAGAAGAAAAGTAAACCCGACTCCTTGAATTTTCTATTCGCCTGGCGCTATTTCAAATCGAAGAAATCCACCAATGCCATCAATATCATTGCTTGGGTTAGCGTTTTGGCAGTGGTAGTGGGCACCGCCTCCCTGATTGTGGTACTGAGTGTGTTCAACGGGTTTGAAGACCTGGTGAAATCACTGTACGCCACTTTTTACACGGAATTAAAGATTGTTCCTGCAGAAGGCAAACTACTCCGGCTAACACCGGAGCAGGAAGCTTCGATGGCCCGGATTCCCGGAATTAAAGCCTGGTCGAAAGTGGTGGAGGAAAAAGCCCTGTTGCAGAATGGGGAGGCGCAGACCATTGTGTATCTGAAAGGGGTGGATAGCCAATATACAGAGGTAACCACCATGGCTGATTATGTAAAAGTGGGAGAGTTTAACCTGGGTACGGCAGAACAGCCCCGGGCTATTTTGGGCGTCGGGGTGGAATCCGCACTAGGGTTGTGGAGCGACCGAGAATTATTACCTGTAACAGCTTACCTTCCCAAACGCGGTGCAGGCATCAATGTATCTGACCCGATGTCGGCACTTATTGCCGAAAATATTCGCACAGCCGGAGCTTTTGCGGTTCAGCAGGAATTTGACAATAAATATGTGCTTACCAACCTGGATTTCATGAAACGTTTGCTCAGCCTGGAGCCGGATGAATATGGCGGGGTGGAAATCGCCCTTCAGCCCCGTGCAGATGAAAAAGACATCACCGAAAGCCTGGAAAAACTACTCGGTAAAAACTATACGGTTTTGAGCCGGTACCAGCAAAACCAGGGACTCTACAGTGTTATGCAGATGGAGAAATGGGTGATTTATATATTGCTTTCCCTGATCCTGGTGGTGGCGGCCTTTACCATGATTGGCTCCCTGACCATGTTGGTGCTGGAAAAACAGAAAGATATCCAGGTATTGAAAGCCATGGGCGCTTCCTCCGGAAGAATCCAGGGTATTTTTATTAGTGAAGGTTTTTTGCTGGCGGGTATTGGAGCTGGCGTGGGTATGCTGCTGGCTTTACTCATCTGCTGGGCCCAGCAAAAATTTGAATTGATTAAACTGGAAGGTGGCAGTTTTGTCATCAACCATTACCCGGTGAAACTCATGTGGCCAGATTTTTTACTGGTAAGTGCAACCGTAGTGCTGGTTGCCTTCCTGGCATCCTGGCTGCCGGCCCGGAAAGCTGCCGCCTCTAATATGGAGTTGGGTTAATAATCACCCAGGGTTTCCGGAAGCTGTGCAAGTGCTTTTGCCAGTTGTTCATCATTAGGCGCGATGCCATGCCACTCATGGCTGCCTTCCATAAAATCCACACCTGCACCCATGCCGGTTTTCATCAGAATAACAATGGGTTTCCCTTTGCCAGTGAGTGTTTTGGCTTTTTCCAGCATAGCTACTACTGCATCTACATCATTTCCCTTTTCGAGAATCAATACTTCCCAACCGAAGGCTTCAAATTTTTTATCGAGTTCACCGAGATCCATTACTTTTTTGGTAGAGCCGTCAATCTGCTGGCCGTTCCAATCGATGGTAGCAATCAGATTGTCAACTTTATGATGGGCAGCAAACATGGCTGCTTCCCAGTTTTGACCTTCATCCAGTTCACCATCCCCGTGCAGGGAGAATACCAGGTAGGGGTCTTTGTTTAGTTTTTTGGCAAGTGCCGCCCCTATTGCCACACTCATGCCCTGTCCCAATGAGCCACTGGCAATCCGGATTCCCGGAAGATGCTCGTGGGTGGCAGGATGTCCTTGCAGGCGGGTGTTCAGTTTGCGGAATGTGGAAAGTTCTTTGATATCAAAATAACCGGCGCGGGCCAGGGTTGAATAATATACCGGTGAAATATG
Source organism: Flavihumibacter sp. (assembly GCA_018993145.1). Taxonomy (GTDB): domain Bacteria; phylum Bacteroidota; class Bacteroidia; order Chitinophagales; family Chitinophagaceae; genus Flavihumibacter. Next base: position 6,397 of record JAGKTB010000065.1, on the reverse strand, counting down.
TCCGTTGGAAAGAAAGAACAAATCCTCATTATGACCATCCATGCTGAATTCAGGATGGTGCTTCATGACCTTGAAATAAAGCGCGGTAAAATAGTCCGTGCATCCCAAAGAGCCGCCAGGGTGACCGCTGGAAGCGCCATGCACCATCCGTACAATATCTCTTCTGATCTGCGAAGCGATTTCCTGTAAACTGGCCATATTCAAAAATTGTGGAGCAAATCTAACTTTTTTGACCCGATCTTTACAGGAGGATAAGACTAAACAGGGCTTTTTTTCGTTTATAGTCCAGGGTACGATTTTTTAAGGAGCAGATCATCTCCAAACCGGAAACAGCAGCACATGTTTGACGTCGTTCTATCATTAACCATTGCATTTACAATAACCTTTCTGGCTATTCCTGTAATTATTCGGGTAGCCTCAATGAAGAAGATCTATGATATTCCGGATGAACGAAAAATTCACCAGGCCGCCATTCCGGCCCTGGGGGGATTGGGGATTTTTGCCGGATTTCTTTTCTCCGTTTTGCTGATCGCCAATTTCCAGGAAAGTAAAAATCTTCAGTTTTTCCTCGCAGCGGCAGTGGTAATCTTTTATATGGGATTGAAAGATGATATCATCATCATTTCACCGGTAAAAAAATTCATTGGGCAGGTGCTGGCTGCTTTTATCATCATATACTATGGCGGACTTCAGATCCATAGTATGCAGGGTTTCCTGGGGGTGAACGAATTGCCGGAGTCATTCAGTCTGCTTTTTACCTATCTGACTGCAATCGTGGTGATGAACTCTTTCAACCTGATTGATGGGGTAGATGGACTGGCCGGCAGCCTGGGACTGTTATGCACTACAGTATTCGGAACCTATTTCGTGTTGACTGGACATTTACCGGAAGCCGTGATGGCATTCGCAATGGCAGGAGCACTCCTGGCATTTCTGATATTCAATTTTCAGCCGGCCAGGATTTTTATGGGAGACACCGGATCACTGCTGATCGGATTGGTAAATGCAGTGCTGGTGGTGAAATTTATTAATGTTGCTATGGAGCCGGGACAGGCATTTTCTGTACAAGCCGCTCCGGCATTGGGCTTTGGTATCCTGATGATACCACTGATGGATACGCTGCGTGTCTTTGGGATCCGGATCCTGCATCGTCGTTCTCCTTTTTCCCCAGACCGAAATCATATTCACCATTTATTGCTGGATTTGGGCCTGTCGCATCGTGCAATTGCTATTACCCTAACATCGCTTAATACAGTGGTAATCGCACTAGGGTTTTACCTGCAGGAACTGGGAACAACGGCATTGATGGCCATATTTTTTGGCATCTTCTTCAGTATTATTGGCCTGCTCTACATGGTGAGAAAACGCAGGCCGCAATTGTTTGTTGGTCCCACCAATGAGATCCTGAAACAATCCGGTGGCAAGCTGGTTCCGCTTTCGGAAAACCCCATGATGGAAAAGAAATAATTCCATTTCCTTAGTTTTGCCCGAATAATTTTATAGCATGACCGAAGAATTATCCATGATCCTGGACGATGCCAGTGATACCATGAAAAAAGCGATCAATCACCTGGAAGTGGAGCTTGTTAAGATTAGGGCCGGAAAAGCCAATCCACAGATGTTGGATGGTATCGTGGTAGATTATTATGGTTCGCCAACACCGATTGGCCAGGTTGCCAATATAACGGCGGCGGATGCCCGAACGCTGACCATTCAGCCCTGGGAGAAAAATATGTTGCAGCCGATTGAGCGTGCAATTATCAATTCTAACCTCGGTATCAATCCTCAGAATGACGGAACCATGATCCGGATGTTTTTACCTCCTCTGACAGAAGAGCGTCGCCGGGAACTGGTGAAAAGATGTAATGGTGAAGGAGAGCAATCCAAGGTAGCGATCCGCAGTATTCGCAGGGATGCCATCGAACAGATTAAAAAATTGCAGAAAGACGGTCTGAGTGAAGATGCTGCAAAAGATGCGGAAAAAGAAGTGAAGGAGCTGACCGACAAGCATATTGCCCTGGTGGAAAAACACCTGGCACAGAAAGAAAAAGAAATCATGGCGGTATAAGTCATTTATTCCGGTTCACCAGGTAGACCCCGGCAAGAATGATCAACAGGCAGCCAACCTGCGCCAGGGTGATGGATTCTCCGAAAAGCAATCCCCACCCAATAGCCACAAAGGGAATACCATAAGTAACCAGTGAAGCGAACAAGGTTCCGGCCCTCTTCACCAGCATGTAAAAAATGATGGAGGCGAGGGCCGTTCCCATTACACCCAATACCACGGCCGAACCGGTAGCCATCCACCAGGTTCCACTATCGGGAATCCTATCCATTTCAAAATAACCGGTCTTCCATAGAACTGCCAGAGAAGGCGGGATCAGGCATGCAAAGGCAAAAGAGGCGATACTAACAGAACCAATTCCTTTCAGGTACCGGGCTACCATATTCACATTGATACCATAACAAAGGGTGGCAAGAATAACCAGGGAAGAGTAGGAGAGATAACTCAGCTCCAGTTTTCCGCGAACCAGGAATAGCAGGCAGAGACCAATAAAACCAAGCACTACCCCTGCAATTTTAGCCGCGTTGATTTGCAATTGGAAAAACAGTGCACCAATGCTGATGGTAAACATGGGAGTCAGCGCATTCAATATGCCTGCCAGTGAGCTATCGATTTTTGTTTCGGCAATGCAAAAGAAAAAAGCCGGAAAAAAACTGCCCAGGAATCCGGAAAGCACCACCAGTCCGATTTTTTCGCGAGGAATTTCACGAAACGATTTCAAAGCCATGGGAAGTAGTATCAGGCCACCACTCAGCATGCGGATGGCGGCTACCTGGTAAGCTGAAAGTGCTTCCATGCCGGCTTTCATCAGGATAAAGGAACTGCCCCAGATCAGCGCAAGCGCTGCAAACAGGAACCAGTTCAGCAATTTTGGAGACATTCGGCAAAAATATTTATCTTAATCATATATTTAGACAGATAACCTAAAACCACTTATTATGGGATTTTTCTCTGACTTCAAAGCATTCGCCACCAAAGGCAACCTGGTGGATGTAGCCATCGGTTTCCTGATGGGTACTGCTTTCACGAAATTGGTTGGCTCATTTACCGAGGGGTTGATTGCTCCCATCCTGGGGTTAATTACCGGTGGTAAAGACTTTTCCAAGATGACCCTCACGATCAAAGAGGCGCAACTGGATGCTAACAATGCAGTAATTGCAGAAGCGATCACATTTAAGTATGGAGCTTTTCTGACATCCCTGCTTGATTTCATTATTGTAGCATTCGTTTGTTATGTTTTCATCAAAGCCATACTCCGCAGGCCGCCTGTGCCGCCAGCACCGCCTGCCGGACCAACACCAACAGAATCCTTGCTGATGGAAATCCGCGATGAGCTTAAGAAGAAATAAAAATTCTTCTATATATATTTGCAAGGGCATTTTGACGTTCTCAAAATGCCTTTTTTTATAAACTAATGAATGAGATAATGACTATGAAAAAAACCATGACCCTGTTTTGCGGATTTTTTTTGCTGGCCGGGTCGTTATCAGCCCAGGATGCCACTGTAAGCGGACTCAAAAAAAGTGCGGAAAGAGCCACTTATGATGATACCACCTATAAGTACAATGCAAAGGGTTGGCGCAAGGGCGGATTGTTTAACCTGAATCTGGCCCAGGGCAGCGCCCGCAACTGGGCTGCTGGTGCGGAACGTTCTTCCATTTCAGTAGCTGGTTATTCCACACTTTTTGCCAATAAGAAAAAAGGCAAGTTCTTCTGGGATAATACCCTGGATCTCGGATATGCGGTACAGCGAACCAGTTCAGTGGGGACTCGTAAAACGGATGATAAAATTGATTTTTACAGCAAAGTCGGGCAAAAAATCAATGATAAATGGGCGGTTGTAGGAGTATATAACCTGCGTACCCAGATGACCGATGGATACGATTATGATTACTTGGGTAAAGGTATTCGTCGCCGCATATCCGGAATCTTTGCTCCTGCTTATATGCTGATTTCTCCGGGTATTGAATGGAAGCCTGCTTCTTACTTCAGTGTAATGTTGTCGCCAATATCCGCAAGATGGGTAATTGTCAGTAATAATCCCAATAGCTATTATTATGAAAATGGTCAGATTCCTTTACCAGATGGGGGGCAGGAAACCCCACTGGCGGCGCTGTATGGAGTAAACCCTAACAGGAAAGTGGCCATGGAAGCAGGCGCTTATTTGTCGGCCAACTTTTTTAAGGAAGTGATCAAGAATGTATCGTATAAATCGAGGCTTGACCTGTTCTCCAACTATGCAGGCAAGCGGGACCCGATTACCGACGCAAAAATCAGTGCTGAACCCAGGAATATCGATGTATTCTGGACCAATAGCATCGCGATGAAAGTGAACAAGTTCCTGAGCGTGACTTATAATCTTGATCTTATATATGATGATGATGTGAAGCAGTTCGGACCGAACGGAAATTCACCGGGTACCCAGGTAAGATCCCTCTTGGGTGTGGGTTTATCAGCAAAATTTTAAGTTTCGTATCTTTCGCGCTTCCCGGGTTTCCCGGGAAGCTTAATTTTTGTGAAGTATGGCCGCGCAGCAACCCTCTTACCAGATCAAACTGCCGCAGTTCGAAGGACCCTTTGACCTGTTGTTGTTCTTTATTGAGCGGGATGAACTGGATATCTATAATATTCCGATTACCCGGATAATCAATGATTTCCTGGATTTCATTCATGGCCAGGAGATACTCAATATTGAGTTATCCAGTGAATTCATACTGTTTGTATCTACCCTGATGCGGATAAAGGCCAAGATGCTCTTGCCGCGCAAGGAGATGGATGCACAGGGGAATGAGATTGATCCGCGCCAGGAACTGGTTGATAAACTGCTCGAATACAGAAAATACAAGCAGGCAGCAGCTGAACTGGCAGAGATGGAGGCGGTGCGGATGCTGATGGTGAAGCGAGGCAATGCCCACAAGGAGCTGAGCCATATCGGCGAAGAAGCCAGTGAAGGATCAGAGATCCAGCAGATCACCTTGTTCAAACTGATGAAGTCGTTTGAAAAAGTGATGCAAAAAGTGTACGACCGAAACAACAAACCAGTACATACCGTGGTGCAATACAATTACACCATGGAGCAAAGCCGGGAAAGTGTGTTGGATATTTGTCGAACTAAAAAGACTATGAGTTTTGAGAAACTCTTTGAAGTCTGCGAAAACCGCATTCATGCCATTTTTACCTTCCTGAGTATGCTGGAACTGGTACAGCAGAAATACATGCGCCTAATTGTAGGCGAGGGCCGAAATAATTTCATCGTAGAATGGAATGAGGAGCGAGAGGAAGATGTCAACGATTTTTTACTTCAGTCATAGTTACTATCCAAAAGGGAAGTATCTGTTTACTTAGTTAGTAAATCAAGAAAGATGATGAGATGTATCAAATTTGATACACACTCTTTCTATTCATTGATTTAACTAATAAGTATGAACAATCCAAACGAAAAACAGCGCTATGTTCACCCTCATGGTACTCCCACAAAAGGTAAGATCTTAATGGTGGCCAGTTCGCCGGCAGTTTCAAGTCAAACCGGTTGGCCAATTGGTTTTTGGGCTGCCGAACTCACACATCCCATGTGGGTGTTTGAAGAAGCAGGATACGAAATCGAATTGGTTTCCACTGAAGGTGGAAAGCTTGAAATGGACGGTTATTCCAACCCCACAGATGCCAGCGGTTATTCTGCACACGATATCATATCATTGGGGTATCTGCAGAAGCCTGAATTTAACCACCTGCTGGAGCATACCCAAAAACTTACAGATGTAAAGCACAAGGATTATGTTGCTATTTTTCTGGTAGGCGGACAAGGCCCGATGTATACATTCAGAGGCAATGCCGGATTACAGCAAATGTTTGTTTCGTTTTATGAAGCAGGTAAGCCGGCGGCAGCTGTTTGCCATTCTACTACGCTTTTATTAGAAGCCAAAACATCAGACGGAGAACTGTTGGTTAAAGGCAAAACCTGGACGGGCTTTGCAAATGCTGAGGAGGACTTCGCAGATACTGCAGTAGGAATAAAAATTCAACCTTACAGAATTGAAGAGGAAGCCAATAAGTTATCCGGAACAACTTTTAAAGTAGCTGCTCCATTTACTTCGTATGCCATTCAGGATGGTAATTTAGTAACCGGCCAACAACAAAACTCAGGAGCTGCAGCCGCAGAACTGGTGGTAGAACTCTTAAGTAAATAGCTGTAAACGGAATTGGGTCTTTAGTGGTACATATTTAAAAGGAGGGGTTTCTTTTGCTTTTTTATGATGTCATTTAAAATCACCATAAATGCTGGTGACACCGCCGGGCACCCATCACTCTGGCATATAGGGTCCGGATGAACCG
>JAGKTB010000440.1:0-3744 GCA_018993145.1 Flavihumibacter sp. | reverse complement strand
TAAGAAAAAACAAACCGATATCGGTAAGCCTGCCCTGGTCCTGACCTCCCCCACCATATTGCCAGAATAACAATAAACCGGCCATCCAGTTGACCATTCCTGCCAGTTGTTGTTTCAACGTCATCCACCAACTGACAATACCAGCCAGTATAATCAGTCCGATACTTTCTCTTTCTGTATAAAATGTTGCAATAGCTAATACCAATGCAATTGTCCAATATAATTTATTGCTGCCCAGGCTCTTTTTTGAAAGCTTGTAGGCAGAGACTCCAATAATGGCCATAACGGTTGCTCCAACCCCATAAAAGACTGCCTGCATGGCCGGACTCCCATCCATTAATACATATAGAAAACCCAGTGCAAGTACCATTAAAAATGAGGGAAGTACGAAGGCAATTCCAACCAATGTGGAGCCGAGGATGCCATAATGCACATAACCCATGTAAATAGCCAGTTGTGCAGCCAACGGGCCAGGAGCCAATTGGGCCAATGCAAGTCCCTCTTTATAATCTGCTTCTGAAATCCATCCCTTTTTTTCTACTAAATCCCTGTGCATATATCCCACCAGGGCAACCGGTCCTCCGAAGCCGATGGTTCCCAATCGCAGGAAATAGTAAACCAGGTCAGGCAGGCGGTAGGTAGTTCCTGTTTGCATACATCTTGTTTAAAAACTGATACCAAATTGAAAACCTCCGGTAAACGAAGTTTCATGTGCATTGCCAAAACGAACTGGAAAGGGGAAGGCAATAAAATATCCGCTGTTCTTATTTTTCTTTACAATTTTATTGATAACAGGTGTGAAACCATACCTTCCACCGGTTTCAAAAGCAGCCCGGCCGGCAAAGGTCCAGCCCTTGCCCAAACTAACCAGTACACCCGGATGGAATAAAAAATTGGACATTCTGCTGGTTCCGTTTTCAGCCCGGACAAAAGGGACAAATTCCGCAGAAAAGCCGATACGTTGTGATTTCCAGATATTGATTCCCGTAGGTAATCCTACTACATAATAACCATCAAAATTGGTGGAGATATCCGAACTGGTTACTGTAACAATTGGATGTAAAATGCCCACATAACCCGCAAGTTTCGGATATGTTTGGACAGGCCCTGATTGAGAAAAAGAATGCAATGCAACTAAAACAACTACCAGTGTGCTATACATCTGAATCCTGCTCTTCTTCATACTGCTGTAATTCAAAATTTACAGCAAGAATACTAGCAGCTATTCGCCCAAAATAGAATAGTATTGACGAATTGTATGTAATTGACCTGGGACCGCTTTACTTCGTAATAAAGTTGGCATAAATGGATTCAAACACTGTTCGGATGACTGCATTATAACCATTCAAGTAGGATGGATGACAACCATTACTGATGATAACAATCCCCCATTTTTCGGTTGGATCAAAATACATCGCACTGAACAACCCATAAGCAACACCTGTATGTCCGACCAATTCTTTACCTGTTATTAACCGGGTTGTTTTTTCCAATGCCAGTCCATAGTTTTCCTGGGGTGACAAGGGTGTCTGCATTCGCTGACTCAATTTTTTTGGTATGATTCTTTTACCATTACTCTTTCCATAATTCATATGCATCAGCATATAACGGGCAAGGTCAATGGCAGAAATCTTCATGCCACCAGTGGGAGAAAAAATCGGTGTGCTATATCCCATGGTATAATTCCGGATCTCCTCACTGCGAGGCGCATACGCTCCGGGGGAAGCACGGAATCCGATCGAATCATTTACATATTCATAAAGGGTGGCAAACCGGCTGGCATCAAGTGAATCAATGCAATATCCCCCATATAGTCCCAGCGGATCCAGGATATGTTTTTTAATATACTGATCAAATCGTTCGCCGCTGTACTTTTCTATGATGGTGCCTATCATATTAAAATTAAGGTTGCAATACTGGTACCCTTCGCCAGGCGCATAGGCATTGTAACAGCTATCTGCATTCGGATTTTTTGCCGGGTTGATGGCATCCAGGGTAAAATAACCCTGCCGGTCGTTGATACTGGAACGATGAGAAAGTAAGTGTTCCAATGTTATCACTTTATCCGGATACCGGGGATTGCGTACTTTAAAGCCAATCAGCTCACTTACGTCATCACTCAGTTTAAGCTTGCGGGCCTTCACCAATTGCAGAATAGCTGTAGCTGAAAAGGATTTGGAAATAGAAGCAATACGGAAAATATCCGTATTGCTTAATGGTGTTCTGGATTCGAGCTCCTTATATCCAAAATTCTGGCTGTAAACGAGCTTATTATCTTTTACTACGGCAACAGCTATGCCTACTGCCTTTCCGGAATCTATGAGATGCTGGATGGCCAGTTCTGCTTTTTCGATTTGCGCAACAGCCATAGCAGGCAGCAGTAACAGGAACAGGGATCTGATTAATAATTTATACATACTATTTAAAGTGAGATGTCAGACGTGAGATGCGAGAAGGGGCTCCTACTTCATAATTCACAATTCATAATTCTTAATTTCCCTTGCGGTTGGCTTTTCGCTGCGCGGGCCATTCTCCCTGCTTACCTGTTCTTGGATTGATCGGCAATACTGCTTTTTCTCTGGATGTTTTTTGAGGCTCTTCGCAAGCCATGTACACCAGGATAGCCGTCAGGATCGCATTCTTGCGCACATCATCAAAAACAATCTTATCATAGGTATCGCGATTGGTATGCCAGGTATAGGAACCATAAGACCAGCTCTTGGAACTCAGGGAAAATCCAGGTGCGCCTGCTGCTACAAAAGAAGCATAATCCGATCCCCCACCACCGGGTGAACCAGGAAAATTGGTTTCGATTTCACTACGGATCTCCTGCGGCACTTTGGACAACCACCTGCCTATATAATCATAGGCATGTAAAAATCCTTGTCCCGATATATTGGCAACCCGACCCGTACCATTGTCCTGGTTGAACAAGGCCTGCAGATTAGCAACAATTTCCGGATGATCTTCCACGAACGCACGTGACCCATTCAGTCCCTGCTCCTCACTGCCCCAATGGCCTACCAGGATGGTGCGTTTCGGATTGGGATATACTTTTTTTAGAATGCGCATGGCTTCCATCATTACAATGGTGCCGGTTGCATTATCCGTAGCACCCGTACCACCATCCCAGGAATCAAAATGGGCGGAGAGCATTACATATTCATCGGGCTTTTCTGTTCCCTTGATTTCAGCAAGCGTATTAAAAGTAGGTACGGTTCCCAATTCTTTGGAATAAGCACGTACACTCAAAACAGGTTTAACGCCGGATTCTGTGAGGCGATACAGCATGCCATAATCTTCCAGTGCCACATCAATGGTGGGGATCTTGGTGGTGTTGGCGCCAAATATTTTGTTTACTCCGAAACCGGAAGACCAGTTGCTTAAAATAATGCCGGCTGCACCCGCTTTCTCAATAGCCAATGCAAGATCTTTGGCATTTAATCCGGTTTTGCTGATGCGTTTTCTCCAGGCAGAAGTTTGTGCTTCTCTTTCCTTTTTCATCTTTTCAAAAGAATCAGCAGTAGCCCATTCCTGCCAGTTGTAATCAGGTCTACCGGTAGGCTGGCTCATGGAAATCAAAACAAACTTGCCTTTTACAGTGGGTAACCATTTTTGAAAGGCAATCGAATCTGCAACATCCGCCAGGATAATGGTTTCTCCGGAAACGGTTTTTCCTTTGGTGCTTGGGCTCCAGGCCAGTTGCATTCCTTCCAGCGATTTTACTCTGGGAGATATCATATC
>JAGKTB010000439.1:0-3694 GCA_018993145.1 Flavihumibacter sp. | reverse complement strand
CAGGCTGGAATGCTGGCGCTCGAGATAGGAGGGTAGTAACCCGATTATGCACCATTCGGAGGCATGCCCATAAAACTCGTTAAAGCACCGCGTGAAACTTTCCCTGTACAAATCAAGTGATCGTACAAAATGCCGGCTGTTAATGGTTCCCGTTGTGCCACTGCTTTCAAACCATTCTTCCTCCTGGAAGTTTCCTGATTTAATTACATGTGTTTTAAAAAAGCGGATGGGCAAAAAGGGGATTTCTTCCTTCGTTCTAACTTGAGCAGGCTTCCTGTTAATCGAGTCGCAAAACCTTTTGTACACGGGATTGTTTTCATATTGGTATAGGAAAACATCCAGGATCAGAGCATCCTGCTGACTGGCAGGAGTTGAGAAAATTTTATGAATCAATTCACTGCGCATGTTAGGTAAATCAACGGGTTGTTGATAAATTCGTTCACAATATAGACGCTTTATGATTAAGAAACTGGTACCTCTTTTTATACTACTGGTGACTTTTGCAGCATGCAGCAAAGATAAATTTGAAACCAAACCTACGTTGACGGTTAAGAATCAGAGTAGGGTAGTGCCTGCAGATAATGAAGCGATCTTTTTTGTCACCCTGGAATATACGGATAAAGAAGGCGATCTCTCCGGTGTTCGGGATTCCTCCATTTACTACCAGGCCGTTTTGCAGAATGTTCGTTCCGTGATTGGAGGACCCAATTATCCACCTGCATTTGGGTCTCTTCCTGAATTTCCTGAGAAGAGAAGTGGTGAAATTGAATTGCGTCTTGATCGGTTTGCCTACTATAAACAAATTCAAAACAACCAGGGTGGCAACGATGCCAACGACACAATCGTTTTTCGGATTGCGGTAAAAGACAGAGCGGGTAATGTTAGTGATACTGTAACTACCGAACCGATTGTACTCTTGGGGCAGTAGATTTGCAGCATGCGGAACCTCGCAGACTTTTTACTCTTCAGCGCTGTTTTCATCGGACTTTGTGCAGTTGCTCTTTGTTGGGAAACGAATTTGCTACTCGGACTAAAATCCGGTCACTGGTCGCTTTACAGTTTTGTTTTCGGAGCTACTTTATTACAATATAATCTTCACTATTTCTTCAAGAAACAACATGCTTTTCATAGTGAACGGCAGGATTGGTCGATTCGCAACCGTACCACACAAAAAATATTAATCGGGTTCGGCCTGGTACTGATTGGTATCAGTATGTTCTGGCTGGAACCCCGCCATTTTGTGGTACTTGTTGTATTGGCAGTTTTGGCAAGTCTTTATTCTTTTCCCTTGTTACCGATGGTGCGAAAGCCGTTAAAAGAATACGGATTGCTAAAGATTGTATTACTGTCGCTTGAGTGGACCCTGGTTACTGTGTGGTTCCCGGCAGATCAACAGGGAGTGGATATGACAAGTTACTGGTTGGTTTTTTTTAGACGTTTCCTGTTTATGTTTGTGCTTTGCCTCTTGTTTGACCTAAGAGATATGAAGTTGGACGCAGCGAATGGAATCCGGACTCTTCCGGTTCGGCTCGGAACCAAAGCTACCTACCAATTGGCTGATGGTTTATTGGTTCTCTTTTTGGTTATTTCCCTCTGGCAATTATTTCGTACGGGCAATTATCCGTTTTTTCATGCGATGCTTTTATCGGCAGCGTTGACCCGATTTGTGATCCAACAAACTAAAAAAATGAACAACGATTATATTTACCTCGCCGGTATTGACGGTATGATGCTGGTACAGGCAATCCTGGTAGGACTTGGAACGCTGTAGATAGTATATTTGAGAACTTAAATCAATGGTCCCATGGCAAAAGCAAAAAAAGAAAAGAAGCCCGAATCGATTCTTACCGAAAAGTCGCATGCGTTCATGCGGAATTATCTGAATACACCTTCTCCGGTTGGTTTTGAGGCGGAGGGACAAAAAGTTTGGCTGGAATATATCAAACCATTTGTTGATACGTATTTTGTAGATCCTTACGGAACTGCCGTTGGCGTAGTGAATCCGGATGCACCCTTTAAAGTTGTAATTGAAGCACATGCGGATGAGATCAGCTGGTTTGTCAACTATATCAACCCTGAAGGTTTGTTATATCTTAAACGCAACGGTGGGGTTGATCACCAGATCGCTCCTTCACAGCGCGTTTTCATTCATGGTAAAAAGGGGCCGGTGAAAGCCGTATTTGGATGGCCGGCTATTCATACCCGTTTGTCCAATCCTGATCAGAAAGAACCTGTAGCAAAAGTGGATAACCTCTTCCTGGATTGCGGGGCGAGATCTAAAAAAGAAGTGGAAGAACTGGGAATCCATGTAGGGGCTGTTGTAACCTACCAGGATGGTTTTGATGAACTGGCCAATGGGTATTATGTAGCACGCGCTTTTGATAACCGCATTGGCGGGGTGATGATTGCTGAAGTGGCCAGACTGCTCAAAGAAAATAAAAAGAAACTTCCTTATGGACTGTATGTGGTAAATGCCGTGCAGGAAGAGATTGGGTTACGCGGTGCTGAAATGATCGCGCGCAGGATCAAACCCAATATTGCCATTATTACAGATGTGACCCATGATACTTCCACACCCATGATCAGTAAAGCCATTGAAGGGGATGTGGTTTGTGGTAAAGGTCCTTCACCAACTTTCGGTCCGGCTGTTCATAATAAATTATTGTACCTCGTGCAGGAGGTGGCTGAGAAAACAGGGATCCCCTTGCAGATGCGAACAGTGAGCAGAAGCACCGGAACCGATACCGATTCCTTTGCCTATGCCAATGATGGTTGTCCATCAGTTTTAATTTCCATCCCGTTGCGGTACATGCATACTACTGTGGAAATGCTGCATAAGAATGATATCGAACAAACCATTCGGTTGATGTATGAAACACTGTTGACGCTAAGCCCCAAGACAAACCTGAGCTATTTGTAATTAGGAAGTATGAATTATGAATTAGGAATTACTAAACCAATTCCTAATTCATAATTCCTAACTCATAATTCATAATTCACACTTACCTGATGGTATCCCTTCACGTTTGTGTAAAACGACCTGGCATAACGGAACTGGAAGCGGTTGAGAAGGAGGCCTGCTCCAAAGGAGAAGCCGGTAAATCCATTGCTGGTATTGGCGATCGATAATTCTCTTCGGCGTAAATGGTTATACCCGATCCCCAGTTCAATTTTATCCCCGATAAATGCCTGTGCACCCAACACCAGGTGTTGAAAAACCTGGTCGGCTGTTGAAATGGTGCTGTCTGGTTTATAAAGAATCAACCGGTGTAAATCGCGTAGGGTTACCGAAAATTGAAGGGGTGCCTTTGACAATCGTTTGGTAATTCCTGCCTGCAGTTCAAAGGGAAGGTTTTCTGTTTGCCCTGGTACAAAACTACCCAATTGCACTCCCATGTGCTTCATAACCAAACCCGCCTGGAATTGCCGGGAACTATCGTAATAATTCATGCCCAGTGTAATTGCCATCCCGCTTGACCGGTAAGCGCCATAATTCGACTGAATAAACTGTAACGAGCCTCCGTAATACCATTTGTCGAGATAGCGCCTGGAGGCCGTCAATTGCACCTGGTAATCGCGGGGATTAAAATTACCCAACTCGTTGCCAGAAGGATCGGTTTGCGGAATATATCCCTACCCTATGTCTTCACCCTCCGCGGCAAAACTCGCGGCGATTTTTTCTTTGTCGCCAGCT
>JAGKTB010000064.1:0-10144 GCA_018993145.1 Flavihumibacter sp. | reverse complement strand
AAAAAGAAAAGTCTGATAGAGCAAAAAGCCATCGAACTGTTGGCCAACTATTATGAGGAGTTTAAAAACCGGCGTTTTGAAAAATTGATGGATAAACTGGATTTGGAAGAATCTGAATTCCGGGAGTTGGTGCTCTTTTTGAGCAAATTACCCATGCGCCCGGTGGCAGGGGATGCACATTCTTTGAGTCCGAAGAATAATATTGTTCCGGATGTGGAGATCAGTCGCAACGGTGATGACTATACGATTACCGTATGTGGTATTCACAGTGAGCAGTTCCGCATGAGTGATTCCCTGCAGGAGAATATGGACCAGACCAAAGACAAGGCTGCTCTGCAGTACCTGCGATCCAAAATGCAGTCTGCGAATTGGTTATTGTATGCGATCAAACAACGCAATGAAAGCATCATGAAAATTACCAAGGCCATTTTGCAGATGCAGGAAGCGTATTTTGAAGAAGGAGATATCAATAAATTGCAGCCGATGGTACTGAAACATATTGCCGATAAAGTGGGACTGGATATTTCTACTGTATCCAGACTAACGTCTAACAAATATGCTCAAACGCCGTTTGGTACGATTCACCTGAAGGAGTTGTTTACAGAGGGAATTGAGAACAAGGAAGGTGAAGTGATCAGCAATCGGGTGATCCGGCATGCGCTGGAGGAAGTGATCGAGCGGGAAGACAAACGCAATCCATACACAGATCAGCAATTGGTTGGCATCTTACTGAATAAAGGATTCAAAGTGGCGAGGAGAACGGTCGCAAAATATCGTGATCTCCTCCATATTCCGGTAGCACAGGTTCGCGCCATTTGGGCTTAATACAAAAACTACAACAGACCATGCAGAAAATTTTGGTAATTGATGATGATCGGGACATGTGCCTCCTCCTGAACCGCTTTCTGACAAAACGCGGATTCCAGGTGGTAGAGCATTACAACGGAAGAAAGGCATTGGAACACATTAGCGCAGACAGACCTGATTTAATTCTTTGTGATTTCCGTCTGGAGGATATGGATGGAAAGCAAGTATTGATCAAAACAAGGGAAATCTTCTCTGATATTCCTTTCATAATTATTACTGGTTACAGTGATGTTAAAATGGCGGTGGAGATGTTGAAGCTCGGCGCCTATGATTATGTAACCAAACCTGTATTCCCCGATGAAATTTTAGTGACGATCAAAAAAGCGTTGGAAAAGCAGGGTAATCAGACACCTGCTGAAACGGTTGCCCCAGTGACGCCGGCAATTCGTAAGTCAAAACCGGCTGAAACAGATGATAAATACATTTTTGGTAAAACACCGGAAATGCTGAATATTCTGAAGCAGATTGAACTGGTGGCGCCAACCAATTACAGTGTGATTATATATGGTGAAAGTGGCAGTGGTAAGGAAGCCATCGCGCAAAAAATCCATGCACAAAGCAGCCGGCGCAATCAGCCTTTTATTGCGATTGATTGTGGTGCGCTTTCCCGGGAATTGGCAGGCAGTGAACTCTTTGGTCATGAAAAAGGATCCTTTACCGGTGCACTGAACCAGAAGATCGGAAGTATGGAGCTCGCGAATGGCGGAACTATATTCCTGGATGAAATCGCGAACCTGCCGTATGATATCCAGGTGGCTTTGTTGCGGGTGGTGCAGGAAAGAAAAATCCGCAGGGTGGGTGGCAATAGAGACATTGAACTGGATCTGCGGATTATAGTAGCTAGTAATGAAAAATTATGGGATGCGGCCCGCGTTGGTAAATTCCGGGAAGATCTCTACCATCGATTCAATGAGTTTTCCATCAACCTGCCGCCCCTGCGGGAAAGAGCAGAAGACATACTTTTATATGCAAGGCATTTCCTGGCTGCAACCAATCGCGAGCTGGGAAAAAACATCGTTGATTTTTCACCGGAAGTGCAGCAGGTATTCAACAGCTATCCCTGGTTTGGGAACCTGCGTGAACTGAAGAATGTTGTAAAACGCGCGGCCTTGTTAACCGATGGCCCTACAGTTGGTTTGCAGTCGCTCCCTTTCGAAATTATTTATCACCAGAAACTGTCAGCTGAAACAACCCCGGTTCCGGCTCCTGCAGTTGCTGTTGCTACTCCTGTTACTCCTACACCCCCTGAAAACCTATCCACTCCTTCGGTTCCATCATTTCATGAGAACAGTCTCAAAGCCGTAAGTATTGATGCGGAATATGAAATGATTGTAGAAGCGTTGAAGCAATCCAATTTCAATAAGACCAAAGCTGCCAAACTGCTGAATATTGATCGTAAAACTCTGTACAACAAAATGAAGCAGTACCAGCAATTTAATAATCTGTAATGACCGTAGAAACTGATTTGATCCCTATTCAGCAGCTCCGGCAATTGCTGGCATCGGGAGAAAGTAATGAAGAACTGGTGAAGCAAATCACCAATTTATTTCCAGCCCTGATTTATGTGTATGATCCGGGCAAGGGGAAGATTCGTTATATCAACCGGAAAGTTTCTGACCTCCTGGGTTATTCCTGGGAGGACGTAGCTTCCTGGAAAGAAGATTTATCGCAGTTGGTGTATAAAGAAGACCTTGCAACTGTTTTGTCGGAGCTGGATAAACTCAGTCAAAATGGATCTGAGCATTGTTTCCAGTGCCGCCTGGCACATAAGGAGCAAAATTTTCGCATATTCAGGACTGTTGGAACTGTATTACGTCGCAATGACGATGGTTCCGCAGCCAGTCTGCTGTTGTTATCACAAGATATTACCGACCAGCTTAAACTGGAAGAAGAGCGCATCGCTGCCAGGAAACTGATGCAGGAAACGGAGCAGATGCTTGGAGTAGGGATGTGGAGTCATGATCTGATCACAGGCAAATCGGAATGGTCAGATGGTATGTACCAGTTAATGGGCTTGAGCCGGCAGCAATACCCCCAGCTTCCCAACAACTTATTTTACGAACATGTTTGTCCGAAAGACCTTGAGCACCTGAAGGCGAAAGTGCAATCGGCCATTACAACCGGACAGGAATTCCGGCATGATTTCTCTATTGAAAGAATGGATGGCCGGCGATTGTTTTTGAATACCATTACCAAACCGGTGGTGGATGAATCCGGCAGGGTGATCAAGCTGAATGGTATCAATCGCGACATCAGCGATCAGTACCAGCAGACCATGGAATACAATGCGAACAAGGAGTTCCAGAAGGAAACCGAACGCATGTTGAATTACGGCATTTTTATCTGGAATGCGGATTCACGATTGATTTCCTGGTCGGATGGCTTGTTCCAGATTTTTGAATACGACCGGACTTCTCTTGTAACACCACTGACAATGAACTGGTATTTCAACCAGATTGTCGAAGACGATCGGGAGCGTGTGCAAAAAATAGTTACAGAAGCGTTGGAAGAAAAGAAGGAATTTGAAATTGAATACAGCATACTAACGGGTAAGGGCAACCTGAAAATTGTAAACACCAAAGGAACTGTTGTGGTGGATAATAAAAACCACCCGATCCGGATGATTGGTAATACGCGCGATATTACGCATATCAAAAAAGTTGAGATTGATCTGCAAAGAAACCTGCGTGAGCTGAACCGTTCCAATAAAGAACTGGAAGAATTTGCCTACGCGGCCTCTCATGATTTGCAGGAACCCTTGCGTAAGATCACCACCTTTGGATCCAGGCTTTCCCAGAAATTCAGCACCCAGCTTGGAGATGAAGGGCAGATGTATATCCAGCGCATGCAGATTGCAACTGACCACATGCGAAATCTGATTGATAGCCTGTTGGAGTTGTCAAGAGTTACCCGCAACCGTCAGCCATTTGAATCTGTAGACCTGTCGGAATTATTCAGTGATGTATTAGGCGACCTGGAATTATCCATCGAGGAAACCGGGGCATCCATTGAAATGGGCTTGTTGCCTACGGTGGATGGTATTCCTTCCTTACTACGGCAGTTGTTCATCAACCTGCTCTCCAATTCCATCAAGTTTCATAAACCGGGTGAAGCCCCATTAATTGAAGTGAGTTCCAAATCCCTCTCGAAAAAAGAAAAAGAAAAACATTTTTTATCTCCTTCATCCAATTATATACAAATTGATATCCGCGACCATGGCATTGGATTCGACCAGGAATACGAACAACGTATATTCCAGGTATTTCAGCGATTGCACGGAAAATCAGAATATCCCGGATCTGGCATAGGACTTGCCATTTGTAAACGAATTGCAGAGCGACACAATGGATTTATCAGTGCTTCCGGAAAGGAAGGAGAAGGCGCTGTATTCTCAATCATATTACCCGAAAAACAATAACTATCAATGCCCTTTACGAACAAACTGACACGTATACTCATCGTGGATGATGATGAGGATGATTTTTTTATTACCAGCGACTATATCCGGGAGATTGAAAATGCACAATTCGAAATTGTATGGGCGAATCAGTTCAACAAGGCATTGGAATGGATGTGCAGTGGTGCTTTTGATATTTATTTTGTTGACTATCGGTTGGGTGCAAAAACAGGAGTTGACCTGCTGAGGGAAGCAGTTGAAACCAAGTGTGAACAGCCAATTATCCTGCTAACGGGGAAGGGCAACCGTGAAATTGATCGCGAAGCCATGCGGCTCGGTGCATTTGATTACCTGGTAAAGGCAGAGCTGAATACGGAAAAACTGGAACGCACGATCCGGTATGCACTGGAACGATCTTCTTATATCAATGCTATCAAAAAAAATGAACAAAAATTCCGTAACATTTTTGAACAATCACTGGATGCGGTTTTTGTTACGGATATGGAATTAAAGTTCCTGGACCTCAACCCGGCAGCTATTAACATGCTGGGTATTAGCAGGGCAACAGCCAACCAATTGGCACTTAGTGATTTCTTGGTGAACGATGCCCTGCCCATGCATTTTAAAATCATGCTGCAGTCTGGAAATGATATCCAGGACAAGGAAATCGAAATAAAAACACCTGCGGGAGAACATCGCTTTTGTATACTTTCTGCATCCGTAGAAACAGATTTGGAGGGCAGTAACTACGTCCAGGGAATTTTACATGATATCTCCAACCTGAAAAAAGCGGAGTGGCTGACATTACAAACTGAAAAGTTAGCTGCTGCAGGGCGACTGGTGAGAACGCTGGCGCATGAAGTAAGAAATCCCCTTAATAATATCAGTTTATCAGCGGATCAGTTAATCCAGGAAATCAAAGATGAGGAAAGTCAATTGTACCTGGATGTGATTCGTCGTAATAGCGCCCGAATTAGTACAATCATTACGGAACTACTGAATAGTTCAAGACCTTCTGAAATTGAACTCAGTTCCACCAGCATCCAGGAATTGTTACAGGAGGTAATTGACCAGGCTGCTGACAGTATGCAATTGAAGAATGTAGAACTGATTGTGAACTTTCCTCAACAGCCGTTTCATGTACTGGCTGATCGCAGCAAGTTGAAAATTGCCTTCATGAACCTGGTGGTAAATGCTATTGAAGCGATGGAAAATGTTGAAAACGCCAGCCTTCTTTTAAGCCTATCATCCGATGAAAACCAGGTGCTATGTGAGGTAACTGACAATGGCTGTGGCATTCCGGCCGAAAACCTGGGTCGCTTATTTGAACCTTATTATACAAGTAAGAGAAACGGTATGGGCCTGGGCCTGGCTTCCACCATGAATATAATCCAGTCGCATAAAGGGTATATTGAAGTACATTCAAAACCCGGTAAGGGCACAACTTTCCTGGTTCATTTACCATTAGAATAAAAAAGGGCTGCCAAAACTGGCAGCCTCTTTTTTTCGGGAACCGGACTCCAACCTAAAAGCCAATGCCTATAAATAAACTGATATTGCTGTTTTTGTTATCGCGAAAAGCTTCTCCTGAAAGGGAACCGGATTTTCCAACCTCTCTCATACCGAGGGTATAACGGGCACCGATTGTAGTGGGTCCAAGATCAATTCCGAATCCTGCTGCTACACCATAATCAAACCGATTCAGATTTTCGGGGTTCAATTCAGCCAATTCTTCTACTGATCCATCGGATTCCAGGTCAGTAATATTGGCTCCCGCCAGGTAACTAACATATGGACCCGCATGAATGTTGAAATTTTTAGCAAGATTGATTACACCCAGGACCGGCATTTCGATATAGTGCAGGTTGGTACGATACTCTCCTTCTCCAAAAATAGCGTTGTCATAGCTACGTTTACTGCCTTTGTTGGAATACAGTAATTCCGGCTGGATTGAAAAGCCTCTTGTTACAGGGAGCTTCGCATAGACGCCTGCATTTAATCCTGCTTTGAGGTTGTTGTCATTGACGTCATCGCTATAAAAATTACTCAGGTTTAAACCGGCTTTGATGCCAATACGCGGACTCATTCCGTTTCCTTTGATTTCCTGCTCCTGTGCCTGCACTTGTTGTGCTGTAAACAGGGCTCCTGCTGTTACCATTAATAGGGTAATTTTTCTCCATTCTGTTCTCATGATATACGATTTTATATCAGGAGCGTTAAAAATTCTGTGCCAGCTCAGTGGTTACCCATACTGATACAGATCCCGCATTGCAGGGAAATTCAGCCCCACCTTTTTCATTTAGGGTGATTTCATCTGTCCGGTGCTTAGTTAATTCAACCATTTTTCTGCCTGCTTTATGTGCGCCGAGCTCCATATATTTCCACCCATCTGTACCATTTGAAAGTACCACAGCGAAACCAGAATCTGCCTGTTCATCAGTGCCCGTCCGAACCCATCCAATGCAGTTCGGATGATCAAAATAATCATGTTGATCCCCCACCAGGCTGGTTTTGCGGAGATAGAGAAAGGCGGGTAACTCTTCTACTGCAGCCAGCCAAATCTCGTGTTCATTGCCATCCTCTCCCTTGTCTTTATAATGTGCTCCATAGAGTGCCGGATAAAAGACACAGGGGGTGCCCTGCATGCGCAAAAGGATCAGGGCATAGGCCAGTGGTTTAAACCAGGCTTCTACAGGTGATTCGAGCTCCTGAAGAGATTGGGTATCATGATTATCAACCAGGGTTACTGCTAATTCGGGTATTATATTCACCAACGAGTTGTCGAAAATATGCCGCAGATCATAATCTTTCCCCATCCTCGAGGCTACAAAAAAGTTTTGGTGAAGGGGCGCATCAAAGAGTTGTACTCTTCCGGAAGTGGCCTCTACGTATTCCTTCAATGCATTGGCGTCATGCACATTCCAGTACTCCCCTACGATGAATAAATGATCCTGGGTTATGCTCTGAACATGGTCTACCCATTCATTGATGATATTGGGCGACATGTGTTTGATGGCATCCAGGCGAAATCCACCCACATGAGTCGTTTCGAGAAACCAACGCCCCCAGTATTTTAGTTCCTCTCTTACCTGCGGATTACGGAAATCAATGTCCGCACTCATCAGGTAATCATAATTACCCAGTTCAGGATGTGGCATCTCTTCCCATCCTTCTCCATATTCATTTTGGATGGAAAATATACCACTTTCCTTAATATCCTCCGCCCAGTCGATGCCACTGAAACAATGATAATCCCAAATGAAATTGGAATATTTGCCAGCTCTTCCGGGGAAGGTGAATTTTGTCCAGGTTTCAATTTCAAATGGCTCACTGGTAAATTCGTTGCGGTTGGAGGGATCCATCCTCCGAACAGTTACCTTCTCCAGTTCATCCGCCCCGGCTTTGTGGTTGAAGACTACATCCGCTACTACTTTAATACCATGCTGGTGGCAGGCCTCGATGGCAGAAAGATACTCTTCTTTGGTTCCATACTTGGTGCGAACAGAGCCTTTCTGATCAAATTCTCCGAGATCAAATAAGTCGTAGGTATCGTATCCTACAGAATAGCCCCCGCTTGCCCCTTTATAGGCAGGTGGCAGCCATACGGCATTGATACCCTGTTTCGCCAATTCAGGCGCTTTCTCTTTTAATTGATTCCATAAGGAGCCATCCGCCGGATAATACCAGTGGAAATACTGTGCAAGGGTGATGGGTGTCATATAGTTTGTGTTATCGATTAAAGGAAAATATCTGCATGTCTTTTTCGGATTGGCCATTCAGAGCAGCCGTGATTTGTTCTGCCGCAAGCAGGCTGAACGTGATGCCATTTCCTCCAAATCCAAGTGCAAACCAGGTATTGGGCCGTTGGCGAATGGTACCTATGTAGGGTAGTCCATCTTTGGTAGAGGCAAAAGTCCCTGCCCACTGGAAATCAATCCGGAAGGGGATATCCGGAAATTTTTTTTGAAAGTTGGTCAAAAGTTGCTTCGATTTGGCTGAAATTTTGGCGTCTCTTTTTTCTGGCGAATAGAAGTCGTCATCCAGTCCGCCGATTAAAACTCTTTTATCCGTTGTGGTTCGCAGGTATAAATAAGGGTCTGCTGTTTCCCAGATGAGGCAGTTGCGGTACCAGAAATCCTGTTCGGGCATTGGTTCACTCACCATCGCATAGGTGGAGTGCAGGGTTTCCACTTTTTGCGGGATATAATTCTGCGATTCATACCCGCAGGCGATAACCAGCTGTTTTGCTTTAATGGTATAACCTTGTTCCGTTTGCAACTCAACAGCACGCTTTTGATGATTGATATGAGTGATCGCGGTATTGTCAAATACTTTTGCACCTTTCCGCAGGATGGATTGCAGCAGGTGGTGGGTCAGCCGATAGGCATCTACTTCTGCACCCAATTGGGAATAAAGGGCTGCAGGTGCTTCAAAACCGAGGGTATCTTTAACTTTTTGCCTATCCCACCAGCTCAGTTTGAAGCCATATTGTTTGCGAAGTTTGAATTCAGTTTCTAGGTCTGGTACGTCCTTTTTGAAAGAAGCATATTGGAGGCTGGGACGATAGGTGAAACCGGCTGCACCTTCAAATTGTTTCGCAATTTTTTCAAGAGCTACAATAGAGTAGGCGCAAAGTTCATAGCTGCGAACAGCATCCGCTTCGCCAACTTTGGTGATTAACTCTTTGAGCGGGGTATCAATTTCATATTGCAGGAGGGCTGTGCTGGCAGCAGTGGATCCCATGCCTACATGCCGTTTATCGCAAACTATAACTGAGAAGCCGGCTTTGGCGAGGTGCCAGGCACAGAGTGCCCCCGTGATGCCGGCACCCATCACAACGATATCCGCTTTTTCATTTTGCACGATGGACGGGTAATTGCTGATCAGTCCATTTTTAAGTAGCCAGTAAGGGTTGGGGGAGCGAAGGTCCATACAGGTTGTTTATTGTAGTTGATCTATTTCTTTTACTTCTTTTTTGATAATGAAAACCGCAGTGTCATTGGGTAGGATACCAGAACCATATTCCATGGCATACACTTTCGTAAAAGCAGCACCGAAATAAAGGATGGCGGATGAATAGTATACCCAGGCAAGGATGATCATAATGGATGCAGCCGTGCCATAGGTGAGCCCGTAATCAGAGCGACCGATATAGAAACCAATCAGAAACTTACCGATGAGAAATAACAGGGCAGTGAAAGAGGCGCCTTTGATAGCATCTTTCCAGGCGATATGGCCATCTGGAAGAACCCTGAAAATGATTGCGAATAATCCTGTTATGACTATAAAGATGGTTAAAATATTCAGTATATAAAAAACGACTACTGCGATGCCGGGAAAGAGTATTGTAAGACGCTCATTGAGTAAGTCAAGCGTTGCGTTGATTATCAGTGCTACTAACAGAATAAAACTTATTCCTACAACAAGAGAAAATGAAAGTAACCGGTTTTTGATCAGTTTAAGCCAGCCTTTTTCAGGTTTGGCCCGTATAGACCAGATATAATTAATACTGCTTTGAATTTCTGTAAACACTCCCGTTGCGCCGATCACCAATACCACGAATCCGACAATGGCACCTGTAACGGATTTATCTGCTTTCTGAATATTTGCCAATATACTTTGCAATTGATAAGCAGCTGAATTACCAACCAGTCCATTGATTTGGCTAAATAGCTTTCCCTGCAAAGCGTCCTCACCATAAAAGATTCCGGCAATGGAGATGATAAGCAACAGCACAGGGCCAAGTGCGAATACAGTATAATAAGACAAGGAAGCGCTGAGTTTGATGGCATCATCCTGCACAAATGTTTTTCCCGCGCTGCCAAGCAGGTGGCCCAATTGACTAAAACCTTGTAAGAGCCTCTTTACAGAAAGTTTTTT
>JAGKTB010000063.1:0-4617 GCA_018993145.1 Flavihumibacter sp. | reverse complement strand
ATCAAAACATGCGATGCATACAGTCCGGTACCGAGTGATAACTGTAGTGCAGCAACCGAACTGCCCTCTACCATTTGCATGGAATGAATGAGTCTTGATAATAAAATGAATCCTGCATCACAAAAAACCGGGATCCCGACGAGTAACCCCAATGCATGTGTCAGATAAGGAACCCTTGCTTGTTGGGAACTGTTGATGAGCTCGCTGGCAATTCTGGCCGCGGCTCCACTTCTTTCCAGCACTTCCCCCAGGAAACTACCGAGTATGATCAGGAATCCTATACTTGCAAAAATGGACCCTGCTCCGCTTAAAATGGTTTCAATGGTTTGTTTGGGAGAAATACCGCAACCTATTCCAACAAACAAGGCGGCAGTCAGCAATACCAGCATGGGATGCCACTTCAAACGGGCACAGGCTATAATGATGAAAGCAATCGCACTGCCTATTATGAAAAATAAATAGATGGCAGAATTCATATGGTTAATCAAGCAATTCAATTGGAATCTCCAATCGCTTTGCTTCTTTTTTATAGTTACGAAGGTACTTTCTGTTGGACTTTACACCCAGGTTGGTCATTAATCCGCTTAATGCAATCTTACCCCAGTAATTGAAAGTGGATTTGTTCTGAACCCGCTCCTGGTAGACCAGTCCTTTTTTACCATTCCTGTTTTTTATCAACAGGTTCGCCAGAAAGCTGGTGAATTTCTTTTTTTTACCTTTCTCATCATAGAGTTCAAACTTAAGCTTGCGATAATCCAGTTCCATATGGCCATAAGCAAAATAATCATTGCCTTTTACCCTTAGCCAGACGCTATCTGCGCGACCCTGTTTAATATGCAGATTGAACAGGGGCATGAGTAAAGGGGACAATGCATTTAATTCCATTTTTCCCATTCTTGCCAATAAATAGAATCCATACAAACTGTCGAGATATGCCTGTTGAAATCCAAAACGAAGGTGACCACTGTCCATGAAAAGTGCAGTGGCGGTTATTCGTAAGGAATCAGTTGGTCGTAATTTGAAATTTTTAATTGGTCCCGCTACCAGGTTGAGATCATTAAACCAGACTGTTCCCTGCTTCCCGGTTTTGCCACTGGTTTCACTATACTGGATGCGGGATCTCGTTAACAATGTGGCACCGATTTCAAGCTTCAACGGGATTTTTTTGATGAGTCCGGGCAACATGGTGCGATAGCTGACAGTATCCTCCGGCCTTCTTTTATCGCGCTCCACTTCCATGTTAAAATGATCCAGTTCTATGCGATTCGCCATCCATACGGTATCGGTTTCTTTAATGTTACGATCCAGACCAAGTATTCTTCCTTTTCCGGCATTGAATTCAATAAAGTCTGTCTGGTAGGGAGATCTGGCAAGAAAACTGTCTTTGCTGATCAGGCTGCTGAACCGTATACTGTCGAACCCGATGATTTTTTTGTCAGCATCCAAAAGCGTTTTATAGACTTCCCATTTGCGATCCTTTTTCTGGTAGAAGACTTCTTTCGCTTCCAGGTTAATGTTGGGTAGATTTTCAAGGAACTTGCGCAGTTCCTCTTTTTTACTGGAGAAAAGAATCGGTTCTTTATTCAGGAACATAATGTCATCGATCCGCAAGTGATAGTTGTCGGTTTGGTGATCAATGTTTCCTTCCTTTAGTGAAATCTTCTGGATTGTTGTCTGGAGGTTTTTGTCCAGGTGAAAATCGCTCGCACGTAGTTGAAAGTTGCCAATGCGCAGGTTGGTCTTTTCCGGCATTGCAATGATCTTATTCAGGGAGAGGTCTACAAGGGCTGTTGAGACGCGACCTTCATTAATGTTTATGACATCTGTTTGGATATTTCCGCCTCTGTTGCTAAAGAGTTCAATGGTTCTGCCTTCTGATTCTCTTGAGATATTCAGCGCTGGGTCTATTAATTCCAGGGCAGGCAGTTTAGTATAACGGTTAGCCGTGGCTGCAGTTTCCTCAAATTCGGTTACTTCCTTAAGTACCAGTTTTATATCGGGACTGGTTAGTACTGCTTTTTTTATGCTGGCTAATGGATCCTTCAGCGATGCGGGACTTCCTGATAACTGCACTCCTGGTATCTGGCCTGCTAAATCAAACCGATTTCCTTTCGCTTGAATTTGAACTTCCTGCAGGTTGGTTTGATCAGATGAAATCAGATAAGGTCCAATACTGAGCGCCAGCTTGTCCTGGTTCAGCTTCAGTTTTTGTCCCGTCAGGTAATAATGAAACCAGGTCCATTGCTGGTTCTGATACCGTAGACTATCAACTGCAATGCTGTCAATTGAAGTATTTATGGATAGTCCGGGTTGGTCAAGTACAAGCTCAAGTTTACCGGTTCTTATATTCCGGATCATTTCCTGGGGAATCTTCGTTTTTGAGGAGGAATTATTTTTCCCTGATAGATGACCTAGGAATACCTTGCCAGTTCCCAATTCAATCAATCGCACCCAGTTGGTATCCTTCCCCTCAATGATACCGGCAGCGTTGATATCCTGCACATGAATGTTTCGAAGATCAAAACGGATTTTGTTTTCACTTGTGTTGCCAATAGCCTGGCTGGCACGAAGGTCATTGTCTTCGTAAACTGCATTTGTTAAATCTACATTGAAATTCTTAAGACGAAGTGCCAGTTGAGGCATTTCCAAACGGTTCTTGCCATCAAATAATTCCTCGAGCGTACCTGCCCTTAATACACTGTTACTTGAGATGATGGCAGAAAAAGAGGTTGAGCTGACCAGCGGTTTTTTAGCTCCCCTTGCAGTTATCTGCAGGTCAGCATCAAACACACGGATGGTTTCAATCTGGAGTTTGCGGCGAATGGTTCGTTGAATTTCGCGCAATGGGTTTAGTTTTTTGCCAGCATTTTTACTGGCTAGTTGTAGTCTCACATTAGGACTGATAAGATCCAGTTCATCTGCTTTTAACTGACCACTTAGCAAGGCAGGAATCGAGAGGTTGTGCAAAATCAATTGACTGGTGGAAATACTGGTACTGGCTGTTTTGTTTCGGTTAGACGCGCGGAGAAAATAATTTTGAAGGGTAAGTTGATTTTTTTTGATGCGCATGCCGTCAAACCCGGTTTGAAACGTTTTATTACTGTCCGATTCAAGGAATCCACGTACACTAAATTCAAGATCATCGAGTTCAATTTTATTAGGTAAGGAATTATCTACCACCAGATTGGATACATAAAAATTATCACCCAATATTTCAAGGCTCTCATTACCTCTCCTTGTTATGGTGCTGCCTTTAAACTGAATGCTGTCAATCTGGACGGTTTTAATTTTAATAGGCCCCATCACATCCAGAAAACTGTTTTCTATACGTATCGAGTCTTTGCTCCTTGCCCGTTGGAATCGAATATTATTACTGGTAAAATATCCCTTTGCAGCTTTTAATAACCCAAGTTCAATTCTTCCTTCTGTCAGTAATTTGTTCCAGTTTAAGGAGT
This sequence comes from Flavihumibacter sp., assembly GCA_018993145.1. Classification (GTDB taxonomy): domain Bacteria; phylum Bacteroidota; class Bacteroidia; order Chitinophagales; family Chitinophagaceae; genus Flavihumibacter. The sequence continues at coordinate 1,162 of JAGKTB010000063.1, read as the reverse complement.
CTAGTTCAATATTTTCCAAACGAAAACCTGATTTTTCCTTGTACCCTTCCAGGCGTTTTAGAAAATCAAGCCCGCTTAACTCAAATCGTCTTGTTTTGGATTGCCAGATTAATTTATCAAGTACCACCTGCAGTGTAGAATCCGGATATTCAATGGTCGGCTGCAGCAATCGAAAATCTACAGCTACCCGGTTGGTATTATCCCATTGTTTGATTTTTCTCAGCAGATGCAGGTCATCAAGCGCCAGGTAAATATGATTCAGAAAAAAACGGCGCTGGTGAATACTGGTTTCCGGATAAATGGAAACACTGCCGTCGCTCATCCTGAACTGCTGTACTTCCAGGGAGGACAAGACATTAAAAAACACATCCTGGACAGCTGCAATTTCAACATGCAGGGGTCGTAATGATCGGTTCCTGGTGCTGTCCTTCGAAGCCCTTTTTAATTCCAGGTAGGGAGCTTTCAATATCAGTTTGTTTACCGCCAGCCGCTTAAACAGTAAAAGTTGGATGGGATTGTTGATCTGTATGGAAACCGAATCGGCTTTGAATTCAAACAGACTGTTGTCGTCATTATCAATAGTCGGCGCTACATGGAGATTTCTTGCATTGATCTGGAATTTAAAGAGATTAAACCGGAAACTGGTGGCGCTTAATTTATACTGCCCGCCTGATAAATTATTCACCAACTGTTCCACTGCTTCCACCGAACGGTACCGTAGCAAATACCCCAGCACCAATCCAAGTACCAACAACGTGATCCCGGCTCCCATCAATATCCAGTGTTTACGCAAAATCCTGCCCATAAGATACAAGTTAAACAAAAAAAAGAGGTTGTTCAAGTGTACCCGAACAACCTCTTTTTTTGCAAATGCCGACTGCTTAACTTACCCCAGCACCTGGATAAATCTGCGTACCCGGTTGTACAAAATGTAATTTGCCTTCCTTGTCCTCTGCCATCAGGATCATGCCATTGCTTTCGATACCACGCATTTTACGCGGAGCCAGATTGGCCACTACTACCACCTGTTGCCCGATGATGTCTTCCGGTTTGAAATGCAGGGCGATGCCACTTACGATCGTCCTGGTTTCAGTCCCCATATCAACAGATAATTTCAATAGTTTATCTGCTTTCTCCACTCCCACAGTTGGGCGCTCGCCAA
>JAGKTB010000438.1:0-3371 GCA_018993145.1 Flavihumibacter sp. | reverse complement strand
TAAGGTAAGAGGTTGCCAGTCCACCGTATGGCTGGTTGCGGCGTATAAAGATGGGCTGGTTGAGTTTAAGGCAGATAGCGATGCGGTGATTGTAAAGGGACTGATCAGTATGCTGATCCAGGTATTATCGGGGCATACTCCTGATGATATTATTCAGGCTAAACTTGGATTTATAGACCGGATAGGCATGACAACGCATCTTGCTCAAACAAGATCAAACGGACTGGCGGCGATGGTAAAGCAGATGAAAAATTTTGCTCTGGCTTTTAAATTACAGAACGAAGCAGCAAAGCACTAAGAACATGGAAACAGAAGCTTTGAAAGAAAAAGTGATTGATTGTATCAAAACAATATACGATCCGGAATTGCCGGTGAATATTTATGAGCTGGGACTTATTTATGAGGTGGATATTCTGCCGCTCAACAATGTCCAGATCGTAATGACGCTGACAGCGCCCGGATGTCCTGCTGCGCAATCTCTTCCCATTGAAGTGGATCAGAAAGTGCGTCAGATAGAAGGCGTGAATGATGTTCATGTGAGTGTGACCTGGAATCCGCCCTGGAATAAATCCATGATGTCGGAGGCTGCACAATTGGAATTAGGTATGTTTTAAAAGGTATCTATGAAGATTACAGCACAGGAAGAAATCGGTTTAAGAATTATGTTACGCGTTGCCAATTGCGGCAATGAAAGCGGACTCAGCATTCCCCAGCTCAGTGAGGCGGAAGGAATCAGTATTCCCTATGTTGCAAAGCTTACACGCTTGTTGCGACAGCAGGGATTTCTCAATAGCACACCTGGTAAAAAAGGTGTTTATGTGCGGGCAAGACCCGCCAATGAGATTATTGTAAATGATCTGCTGAAGGTATTAGGAGGAGCACTTTTCGATACGAGTTTTTGTAATCTGCATAGCGGTGGTATGAAACTGTGTACCAACTCTGTGGATTGTTCGGTTCGTTCACTCTGGAAAATGATGCAACTGGTGCTGGATGAACTCCTGCAGCATCTTACCCTCAGTGATCTCTCCAATTCCGAATTGGAAGCCCAACGTATTATTTCGCGGGTATTTGCTCCAAAAGAGGTAGTTTAAACTGCACCACCAATTCACATCCTTTCCCTGGTGCGGTATTTATTTCTAATGTGCCATTAAAGAGTGCTGCGCGGGTCTTCATGTTCATCAGTCCCACCCCATTGCTTTTTTTGGCCTTATCAAAACCTATACCATCATCTTTGATGCGTAACTCAAGGTTTCCGTTCCTGTTACCAAGGTAGAAATTAATCGATCCTGCTTTTGCGTATTTCGTGATGTTGTTAAACTGTTCCTGACAGATCCGGTAAACTGCTAATTTGAAATTATCATCCATGAACTGCTCTTCCATCTCTGTCATGTTGTGGTAAATGGTAGTTCCAATACCGCTTGCAACATTTTCAAATAATTGAAGGAGATTGTCTTTCAGGTGTCCTTCACTCAATGTTGGCGGAATAAGGGAGTGGGAGAGGGTCCTGATTTCATCAATGGCAGATTGGATCAGTTCATCCGATTTACCCAGGTAAAGAGATTGTGAATCGCCGGCTGTTTTACCAAGACCCAGGTACAAGCGGGCACTGGCCAGTATCTGGTTGATATTGTCATGCAATTCCCGGCCAATTTCCTGGCGTTCTGATTCCTGTGCAGAGATAACCGCATTGGTCATTTCTTTCTGTGCCTTGACGCGTTCCGCTTCCAGTTGTTTTTCCAGCATCACTCTTTCAGTAACATTATTGCCCAGGGCCATAATACAGGGCATTCCCATATAATCTATGCGGTGGGATACAAACTCGATATAGATCTTATCACCCCATTTGCTAATAATCCGGGTGATATGTGTTTCTCTGAAACTTTTTTCTTTTAATGCTTTTTCGGCAAGTCCATAAACAAGCTCCGCCCTCTCTGCCAGTCCCACCGTCAGAATGGATTTCCCTTTCAGATCCTCCCTTTTATAACCTGAATGTTTTTCAGTTGATTCGTTTATTTCCAGAACGGTAAAATCTTTCAGGCTCCAGATGATGATGGCAGCAGGATTGTTTTCAAAGAGATAGCGGTATTGCTCTTCGGATTCTTTTAATATTCTTTCGGCTTCCTTGCGGGGCGTGATATCTTGTGTGGCGCCGATAAAACGAACTGCTTTGCCCTGCTCATTTCGGATGATATATCCGCGATCCTGCAGGTAAGCATAATTTCCATCAGCTCTCAGAAAGCGGTATTCCAATTCAAATTGCTGGAAGGATGGGTTCTCTTTGAATTGATTAATTTTCTTTATTATGTCTTCTCTCTCTGAGGGGTGTATCTGTTTCACCCATTTTTCTTCTGATCCGAATTGAACAGGATCATAATCGGTTTTAAAGATTTTCTTCCAGCCTTCCGGATTGCGGTATACTTCACCAGTCTGAAGGTTAAGGTCCCAAACCATGTCATTCGTAGCCTTGCTCACCAGGTCGTATCGTTCATTACTTTCCTGCAATGCCTGCAGGTTGTTCATACGTTCGATGGAATAAAGGATGGTTTTTGACAGCAGTTTTTCGTCAAAATCGCCTTTGATCAGGTAGTCCTGCGCACCGAGTGTAATTGCATCCAGGGCGGTATTCATATCCGAAACACCAGAAAGAATAACAATCGGAGTATAACCTGCATTTTCCCGGATCGATGTAAAAGAGTTGATACCAAAGCTGTCGGGTAGTGAGAGGTCAAGCAGTATGATATCAACAGGCTCCGACTTCAGTACTTCATGCGCCTGTTTGATCGACTCTGCAGTAAAGAGTTCCCGGATTTTTATTCCGGAACTGAGCAAGAGTTCCTCCAGCAGAAACTGATCGCCGGGATTATCCTCCACCATCAGGATCGTCAGTTCAGTAGAATGTATCATGAAGTTCCGGTTTAACTGTTAGGGAGTTGAGCTGTATTCATCCAAAATGATTCCACAGACTGGATCACTTTCATAAAACTGGAATAATCAACGGGTTTGGTTATATAACAGTTGGCATAGTGGGTATAGGCCTCGAGGATATCTTTTTCAGAAGCGGAAGTGGTTAGTACGATTACCGGGAGACTGCGTAATGCCGGATCCTGCTTAATCGTTTTTAAGACCTCCTTTCCATCCACTTTGGGAAGATTGATGTCCAGCAAAACCAGATCAGGAACCTGAGCATTCAAGTGGGCCCCGGTCTTATAAAGAAAATGGATCGCCTCCCTGCCGTCTCTGACAACCGAAATATCTTTTACTGCAGTCACCTCACGAAGCGCTTCTCGGGTAAGAATTATATCTCCTTCATTGTCTTCCACCAATAAAATGTGCAAGTCTTTCATATGCTCTGGGTTTGTTTCAATAGGTTG
>JAGKTB010000437.1:0-4201 GCA_018993145.1 Flavihumibacter sp. | reverse complement strand
CATGGGATATTTGGCTTCCCATTCCTTCAACAATCGCTGATTCCCAGTCTCTGCATCCTTTTGAAATTGCGGATAATTCTTTTTACAGGCCGCAATTTGTTTATTATTCGGATCCTCATTAGCCACCTGTTGCTTTTTTAAATCCGCCAGCATTTTTTCAAACATAGGTTTCATGGAAGGGTCAGCCTTTTTTAAACTGGCTTCCATGTCGGCAACTCCTTTTTTTCCATTTGCTATCATTTCTTTTTGCATATCCTCGGGAGTTTGAGGCACAAAAAGTTCGGGCTTTTCTTTCTCCCTCATTTCGTTGTACTCTTTAATAAAATCCGGACTCGCAACATATTTCTTTACATATGTCAGCAGGCTGCTGGCAACAGCCGCACGATTACCAACTGCAATATTGCGGGCATTGCGAACGCCTTGCTGATCAAGGGAACCCCAGAGAAAACTGCCTGCAATTTTTTGATCCGCATCCGTTTTGCTGATACCCAGTTGCTTTAAAAAATCATCTGTAAAATGGCTGGCAGGTTGAAAGGCAAATAAGCCGGATAAAAGAACCACCATGCATGCGGCGATTAATAGATTTACTTTTTTCATGATTAGGAAAGGTTTATTGTTATTATAGTTAATGCTGGGATTAAAGCCGGATGAATTCAACCCGTCTGTTTTGAGCGCGACCTGCTTTGGTTTGATTATCGCCAACCGGATCAGTTTCTCCTTTTCCATCAGTCTCGATCCGCGATGCTTCAATTCCAAAATTTTCCACCAGGTATGCTTTTACGGCGGTTGCTCTTTTTCCTGACAACTCCAGATTACTGGCATCATTGCCGTCACTATCTGTATGACCAACAATTTTGATTCGAACAGCTTCTGCTTTTAGTACCTCAGCAAGCTGTTTCAGTACACCATTGCTTTGTTCTTCAATACGTGCGGATCCCTTTTCGAATAAAATTCCGGTAGTAGAAAACCTACCTTCATTGAGCAGTTTATGACGGGTATCAGGCAGCCCTTTTGCCATCCTGATATTACCAACGGCATACCCTACTTCAGCTTCTTCACCACCATATCGCCTTACTACTAAATAGAATTGATTGATGCTTGTATTGGGTGCTATCGCTTTTGGCAGATCATAGAGCTTGGTGCCATCCAGCCAGATTCGCAACCGCTCTTTCTGCACCTGCATCGATACATGCAATACCCGGTTGAAATATTCCTGTAATTTTCCATATCGCTTCAAATCAGTATTCAGGTATTTTGATTGATTCTGAAACGTATATAAATGCAATTGTGAATCATTATTTCCAAGTGGCTGGATATTCAATTCAGTAGCAAATGTTTCAGTATATCCCTTTAAGAGTTCATTCGCCGTACCCGAATAGTTTCCGGAAGCCAGTACGCCAAACGCAAATACCGGAAAGGGCGCTTTGGGGTTGGTCTGCTTCATGATCAAATCAAACTCAACAGTAAAATTCTCCGATAGGGAATCCGTATTATCTGTCAGATAAGTAGCATTCTGAAAAAGCTGTACCCATTTGCCTTGAAACCCTTTTATGGTCACAACTTCTGCAGTACCATTGGTATTCCAGTTGATCGGTAATTCTCCAACCGGATCAGAACTGAAATCATTGAAATATACCAATTGCTCACCAGGAATAAAATCAAACCTGGACTGTGTTTTTAATCCATTGTTTGCTTCTGACTTTTTTTCTTTGGTGGTATCTGCAGGTTGTACAGCATCCTTACCACCTGATTCAATTTCATCGATCGTTTTATCGATAGCGTTATCAATATGGCGATCAACACGCTGGTTGACCTTTGCTGTTGTTTTTGATTTTACTTTATTCAGTATCCTGGTTTGTGAATAGCCACCAATTGTTATTCCAAAACATATACAGAGTAACGCGATCCGCTTCATATAGCTTTCAATTTTGAAGGACAAATTTGACTTGATACCATCGCTGAAGCAAGCAGAATAGTTATGAACTGTGTTTTTCCGTACATGAAACGGATTGCATTTTTTCCATTTCAGTTCATACGTAAAAAACAACGTTTCATGTAAACCAGGATGATATAACATGCATCATGAAATGATATTTGTTCCCTAAACCTTATTACATGAAATTATCAGGCCTGCTCCTGGTGCTCTTGATTTCTATTTGCAGCTACGGACAAACAAATAAATCCACACCAGCTCCAACCACTGTTGATGTAAACCAATTGCTGAAAATGAGTCCCGAAGAAAGGGAAGCCTACAAGCAAAAACTAATTAGCCAGGCTTCTCAATTGGCACCAGCTGCTTTCCCCGAAATGGAATTAAAACCTCCAGCCAAGGATTTAAAAAGACTATCCCTGATTCCTTCCCGTCCGCCAACCAGGCTGGAGATCAGCACCAGTCTGCAGCAATCCATACAGCAGATAAAAAAGGGAATTCCTGCTCCTAAAATTGAAGAAATCAATAAGCAGGTAGAATCACTTACAGTTGAGCAAATCGATGATAAAGCGATTGCCTCTTTCTACCAGGATAATCCCGAAGAAGGATTGCTACTATTAATGGAAGTCACTAAAAGAGATCCGGATGAAATCAACAGTCTGAATAATCTTGCCTCTATATTAACTATGTGCGGGGTGGAACAGAAAGCGATTCCCCTACTGATGTATGGACTAGAAAAAGTCCCTAACAGCAGCACACTCTTAAATAATATCGGACAGGCCTATATGGGACTCGGTGATATGCAAATTGCCATGAATTATTTTAATGAGTGCCTGGCAATTGATGACCTGAATCCAGAAGCCAATCATAGTATGGGAATGATTCATTACTACAAGAAGGAGTATGAAAAAGCGATGTTATACTTTGAAAAGGACCTGAGTGTTTCCTTAAGAAGATCAACGCTGGCTATGGCTTATAAAATGGGAAAGAAATTCAATGTGGGGGCAATTGCCCGTAACCGGAATAAATACAAAGGTGCGGCTGAAAAAGATTATTTGGAGGAAATCACGCTTGGTAAGTTTTCCTTACCAGCTTACCCTTCTTCTACCAAAGAACTGGCAGCAAGAAAAAACGAACTGCAAACCTATGCTGCAAGTATCCAGGCAGAAATGTTATTCTGGATGAACAATGCCTTGCAGGTCAATATGGCTGCCAGCCAGAATGCGGATGCATATTCGGGTTTGTACTTCGATCTGGTGGAAGCTATGCTGGAAGAACTGGGCAATGAATTCACACCCGAATACCTTATTCCCTATGGAGATAGTGAATCCGAATTATTAAAAGAAATCATCACCCGGAATAGCATGGCAATCACCCGAGTTAAATGTCCGGAACCGCCTCCTGGCAGCAGTATCAAGGTTCAACAGGAATTTGCCATTGCCTGTTGTGAGAATCAGAAAAGACCATTGGCAGACAAACTGCTGGGAGAAATAGGAAGCCAGGTAAAACCCATTTTTGATTTAGGTGCACAACGATGGAAATCTTATATCAACCAACTGGTTGCCATCGTACAACTGGATCCCTCACCTGCCAACCAGGCCATGGTATACAATGCGGTAGCCGGTTATTTTAATTTTCTAAGTCTGGCCATGCTTATGTACACCGGAGGCGAGGTAAGTAACCTGCTTGGCGAATGTATTCCGGATTATAAGCCTTCCGATCTGGATAGCCTGGTGCAGGCTGATCGGGAATGGAAAATGAGTTGCCCATCCTGGTTAAATATTGAAGTAGATCTTGGTGGCGCTTCTGTAAAAGCAGATTGTAACAAATACGCCATCGAAGCAGGTGGTGCAGTGATGGCAGGATTTGAACATGAATTTAAAACCGGGAAATCTACTCTGCTGGTAGGCGTGGGCATCAAGGATAAAATTGCCCGTATTTTAAAGATCGAAGCTAAGTCGCAGTTTTATCTCAGCTTTGATGACAAAAAACAATTCAGTGATTTCGGAATTCGCAATACCTATAAACTCGGACTCAACATCAACCCGCTACCAATTGGAGGAATTAAAGTTGGCGCCAACTATGGAGGTATTGAGTCAGTCAACAATAAAAGTTTGCTTACAGGATCGGATGATTATAAAGTAAGCAGGAAGGGTGTGGTAGCCGCCTTGTTTGACTAACCCATTCGCATATGTTGAGCCAGTTGTTTAGCTGCTGCATCGCCTTCGGATTCCAACCTGGTTATTATCCGATCCCGCTCTGCTGCTGTTT
>JAGKTB010000436.1:0-3613 GCA_018993145.1 Flavihumibacter sp. | reverse complement strand
ATTGCTCTGTTTTGCGTATTATTTTCCCCTGCGGCATATTCCCAATCCACAAAACAAGTGGATATCTGTATTTATGGCGGAAGTTCTGCTGGTGTGATGGCCGCGTATACAGCAAAGAAAATGGGCAAGACGGTGTTACTGATTGAACCTGGCAAACGATTGGGAGGATTAACCAGTGGTGGCCTCGGCTTTACGGATATCGGAAACAAATTTGCCATTAGCGGATTAGCGCTTGAATATTATAGACGACTTGGATAACCACTATGGAACTTTTGAGTCCTGGATTTTTGAACCTGGTGTTGCGGAATCGCTTTTTAAGGAGTATATCGCTAAAGCAAAAGTGGAGGTTTGGTATGAAAAAGCCCTGATCAGTGTCACTAAAAATAAGGGAGCGATTTCTGAGATTTCCGTTCGGCACCCCTTCGATCAATCGGCTCTTATACAGAAGGTAAAAGCTAAAGTCTATCTCGATTGCAGTTATGAAGGTGATTTGCTGGCCAAAGCAGGAGTGTCTTATACAATTGGTCGCGAAGCCAATAGCCAGTACGGCGAAACCTATAACGGTGTCCAGGTTGAACAATACCACCAGTTCCCGGATGGCATTGATCCCTATAAAACACCGGGTGATCCTTCCAGTGGATTGTTATGGGGCATTAGTCCCGCGCCGTTGCAGCCAATTGGTTCCGGTGATAAAAAAGTGCAGGCCTATAATTTCAGAATCTGCCTCACGAGCGATCCCGCGAACAGATTAGCAATTGAAAAGCCAGCTGATTATCAACCCCAGCGATATGAATTATTACTTCGGTATCTCAATCATGGACAACCGAAAACGCTTCGCCAGATTCTTAAAATGGATCTGATGCCCAACCAGAAAACGGATATCAACAACAATGGTCCCTTCTCAACAGACATGATAGGGGAGAATTATGATTATCCGGAGGCGGATTATGAACAACGAAAAGCAATCCTGGAGAAACATACCAATTACACCAAGGGCTTGCTCTATTTTATTGGGAATGATCCAGGAGTTCCGGAATCCATCCGGCAAGAAATGCTGACCTGGGGTTATCCCAAAGATGAATATGTGGAAACCGGTCACTGGTCGCCCCAGCTCTATGTACGCGAAGCACGTAGAATGGTTGGAACCTATGTAATGACGCAGGCCAATTGTGAAGGGAAGGAAGTGGTAACGGATGGAGTAGGAATGGCGGCTTATACCATGGACTCTCACAACACACAACGACTCGTAATCAATGGCATGGTAAAGAACGAAGGAGATGTGCAGGTGGGAGGCTTTGGCCCCTATCCAATCAGTTATCGTTCACTGATTCCGAAAAAATCGGACTGCACCAACCTGTTGGTGCCGATTTGCCTGAGTGCCAGTCATATAGCCTATGGTTCCATCCGGATGGAGCCGGTATTCATGGTACTCGGACAATCAAGCGCAGTGGCAGCCAGCCTGGCCATCGATCAAAAAAAAGCGGTACAGGACATTGATGTACAAAAACTGCAACAGGAATTACAAAACAATCCGCTTGCAGATGGATCCACTCCAGACATTATCCTTGACAATGCAAACACCAGGGCTGTAACTGTAAATGGTAACTGGAAAAAAATGCGGCATGGCTATGGTCCCGATTATCTGGTGGCAGAACATCCGACTTCTACTGATCAGGTTGTTTTCCAACCCGCTATCAAAACCGCAGGTGAATATGCAGTATATGTCTATGTAATGCCGAGATACCCTAACCTGGCTTCCCGTTACCAGGTGCTGGTTCAGGACGGACAAAAAGAACACCCGGTAATCCTGGACCGGGAACAACTGCAGGTTAGTGGCCAAACCTCCGGTGGCTGGAAATTGATTGGAACCTTTCAATTGAGTAAGAATGCCCGGATCTCCATCGGTTCAGCTGGTGAACAGGGGGTAATTATAGCAGATGCCGTTTTGCTGAAGCCTTCCTTCTAATTTAATATGTATTACATAATGCATATATTTACGAATGAAATGTTTTGTTCTCAGCATAGGTTTGTTGCTAACAGGACCTGTATTCGGACAATTACAGCTGGCGGATTGTTTCGCAAGCAATATGGTGCTGCAACGCGAAAAGCCTTTTTCGATCTGGGGCAAAGCGGTTCCCGGAACAACATTGAAACTGAGCTTTAATGGTTATGAAGCAGTTACGCTTGTTCAGCCGGATGCTGCCTGGAAGGTGGAGCTGCCCCCGATGCCGGCCAATAACCAACCAGCGACCCTTTCAGTGATAGCCGGAAAGGATACAGTTCGCTTAACCAATCTACTCCTGGGCGATGTCTGGCTTTGTACCGGACAATCTAATATGGAATGGCCGTTTTCAAGAGAGGAATTTGCAAAAGAAGAGCGTAAGGATGCCAACCAGCCACTGATCCGCCTGTACAATACCCATTTTGCCGGAAAATATATATATGGCGTACCCTATGCTGATACATTGGTTGATCTGTTGCGGCAGGGGAAACTTTACTCAGGAGCCTGGCAGCCCTACACACCGGAAACGGTTCAGTCCATGTCTGCTATTGGTTATTATTTTGCCAAACGTGTAACACAGCAAACGGGCGTTCCGGTAGGTATAATTAACCTGGCAATCGGTGGCGCCCCGCTTGAAACATTTATAAGTCGGGATGCAATGGTTACCCATCCTGTATTTCAAAAAAAACTAGATGACAACTGGTTGTACAATCCTTATTTACCTGCCTGGATCCGGGAGAGAGGATTGCAAAACATCGGACATTTACCGACATCCAAAACCAAAACAGGAGAAGGCCCGAATCATGCCTACAAACCAGGGTTTGCCTATGAGGCTGCAATTCCACACTTTTCGCGCTTACCCATTGCCGGTATATTACTTTACCAGGGTGAAAGTAATTCCCTTGAACCAGCACGGGTTTCCGAATATGGGTCGCTGTTAAGGCTGATGGCACAGGCTTACAGAGCTGCCTGGAAAGACTCCCGACTACCCTTTTATTGGGTTCAGTTGTCATCCATTGATACGCTGAAATATCAGTCGGCTTATTGGCCTGCATTCCGCAATATACAGAGGGAGCAACTGGATTCGATCCCATACAGCGGTATGGCAGTTAGCAGTGATATCGGTCATGCAACCGATGTTCATCCCCGAAATAAACGCACCGTAGGTTACCGGCTGGCGAATTGGGCACTCCATTATTATTATGGTAATAAGCAACAACTCCCTTCCGGCCCGTTGATTAAAAAAGTAAAACTGAGATCTGATCGCCTGGAACTTTATTTTTCCTGCCAGGGAAAAGGGTTAGCGACCCCTAATGGTCAGCCACTCCGGGGATTTTCCTTCGACGGTTCGACTCCTGTAACAGCGATCCTTAAACGAAAAAAAGTAGTAGTCCCGTTTCAGCACCGGCCGGACGTAATTTACTACGGATGGCAGCCTTATTCAATTGGGAACCTGGTAAATTCAGAGGGAATGCCTGCTTCCACTTTTACTTTTAAAATTGTGCAGTAATGATACGTTTTGTTTTATGCAGTCTTATTTGCTCTGTTATTAGTCCGGTTCGTTTGCAGGCACAGGAAACCGCATTGATTCCATTGCCGGTAACGGTAAAC
>JAGKTB010000435.1:0-4053 GCA_018993145.1 Flavihumibacter sp. | reverse complement strand
AAATGCTTCTGTCTCAGCAGACTCCTGCCATTCAGATCCTGGATAAACCAAGCGAATTACTGGAGGATAAACGAAAAAGCCTGCTCCTCCTGATCATAGTTGGTATTGCCGCCGGTGGTTTTCTGGGAGTAGGCTGGCTCTTTGTTAAATTCCTTTTCAAGCAGGGCTAAGTTGGTAGGAATGAAAGCCGAAAAAAAAGGATTGCTCAAGCCAACTCTTCAGATAACCGCACTTTCATTAGGCGGTATTGCGTTGAATTTTTTGACGCAACTGCTGGTGGCTTATTATTTCGGTGCTACTCCTGCCAGGGATGCTTACTTTGCTGCACTGGCCCTTCCAACCTATGTAGCAGCTTTATTGGTTGGCTCTCTGGGTGTAATTTATCTGCCGGTTTTTGTGGATGTCACCAGCAAAAAGGAAAGCCTGGATGCACGCGCTTTCCTGGGCAATTCAATCGGACTTGTTTTTGGTATCACTACTTTGATTGTTGTTGCCGGTACTGTTTTTTCAAATAAACTGATTCAGCTTACTGCTCCCGGGTTTTCGTTTGAACAGATCCAGTTTGCCGGACAACTACAGCGAATCCTGTTACCAACAATTGTGTTCCAGGTATTGTCGCATATCACTGCATCCGTGCTTCAAACCAGGAGCCAGTTTTTATTACCGGCTTTCACACCCCTGCTTTCAACACTAATCATATTGGTAGTGGTAGCCCTGCTAAGTAAATCAATCGGTATTCAAAGTCTCGCTTATGGCACACTGTTAGGAAACGCCATCGCCTTCCTTTTTAATGTGATGTATCTCATCCGCCAGAACCAGGTTCGGTTTACCGGAAATTTCAATAATCCGTATATAAAAAGATGGCTTGCCTTAAGCTTGCCCTTGCTGGCTGCCGGCATTTTTTACCGGCTCACTACTGTATTTGAAAGAGGTATTGCTTCCTACCTGGAAGAAGGTAGCTTGTCTTACCTGGGTTATGCCAACCAGATCATGACCATCCTGGCAACTGTTACATCCAGTGGAATTGCTACTACGCTTTATCCGCAACTGTCTAATTCCTGGATTGAAAGGGATATGGAATCCCTGAAGCAGCAATTCTTAAATGGCATTCGTATCATCCTGCTGATCTGAGTACCAATTGCAGTGGTCTTCATTTTCTGGGGCCAACCAGTTTTCCGCCTGCTCTTTGAGCGGGGAGCCTTTACTCCTGAAGCAACAGCAGCCGTGACCAGTACTTTCGCTTTTTTAACAGGTGCTTTTTTAGCCAACAGCCTGGGGAACCTGGTTGCGAAAATCTATTATCTATCAGGTAAAACCATGCTGGGTTCTGCTATTGAAGTAGCTACTGCACTGATCTACCTGGCTCTTGCAGTTAGTCTGGCTAAAAAAATGCAATACAACGGTTTGGCACTTGCTACCAGCATCACGGCGGCACTCAGTATCACAGCATCCTTTATTTCGCTCTACTTTATATTAAAGGGATTTGATTTGAAAGAACTCATCCGATCTTTTGTTCTCATCCCGCTTGCGGCTTTACTGCCTATGCTCTTGCTTCAAACGCTGTTACAACAGCTGAATGCATCTATTAATTCACTGCCGATAGTTTTAGTAGCAGGTTCCATGCTGCTCTATCTGCTGCTGTATATCTGCATGCTTAAACTCGTGGGTACACCTGAACTGAACCAGATTCAACGTAAACTTTATTTCTCATAACCATTAAATCAAATCTTATGATTGAAACCATTTCACACGAAGGCGTTACACTGGCGATCATTATCCATCGCGATTTTGAAAAACCCGGTATTCATTTTTTTACTCCTGATGATTTTTCCCAGCAGCTCGCTTACATGAAACATCCTGCAGGTAAAATCATTCAGCCGCATGTACACAATCCGGTTAAACGGGATGTTCACTTCACTAAAGAAGTGCTCCTCCTGAAACGAGGTAAACTCCGTGTGGATTTCTATGACAACGACCAGGTTTACCTGGAAAGCAGAATCCTGGAAGCAGGTGACGTAATTCTCTTATCAGAGGGCGGACATGGTTTCGAAGTGTTGGAAGACCTCGAAATGTTTGAAGTGAAGCAGGGCCCCTATGCAGGCGACAATGATAAAACCCGCTTTGAACCTAAAGGAAAAATCAAACTTGTCTTACCTCAACCTGTATTTTAATATGAATAGTTTTATTCCGGTTTGTGAACCATACCTGGCGGGAAAAGAAAAGGAATACGTGATGGATTGCCTGGAAACAGGCTGGATTTCCTCAGCAGGTAAATATGTTACCGCTTTTGAAAAAGAATTCGCCGCTTATTGCGGAGCATCCTATGCAGTTGGTGTCTGTAATGGTACGGTTGCCCTTCACCTGGCACTAGTTGCTATGGGGATTGGCAAGGGCGATGAAGTGATCATTCCCAACTTCACTATGATTGCTACTGCTTTTGCTGTTTGCCAAACAGGTGCCATGCCGGTTTTTATTGATGCGGATCCGGATACCTGGAATATCGATGTATCATTGATTGAAGCAAAGATTACGCCTCGCACCAAAGCCATTCTTCCGGTTTCCATTTTTGGTCAGCCCTGCGATATGGATGCAATTCAAAGAATTGCCAGCAAGTATAAACTGCTGATTTTGGAAGATGCGGCTGAGTCGCACGGCGCGGTTTATAAGGGCCGCAAAACAGGCAACCTGGCAGATGTTACCACCTTTAGTTTTTTTGCCAACAAAAACCTGACCACAGGAGAAGGCGGGATGGTGCTCACCAATGATGAATCCATCTATAAAAAACTTCTGTATTACAAGAACCTTTGCTTTCCCCTGGAAGGGCCCCGCAACTACATGCATGAGGATATCGGGTTTAATTATCGCATGACCAATATCCAGGCAGCTATCGGTCTGGCTCAGGTGGAAAGAGCTGATTATTATAAATCCCTGCGCATTCAAAATGCACAGCGGTACCAGTCCTTTCTCCAGGATATTACTGGTATTCAGTTTCAGCAGACGCTGCCCGATGTAGAAAATGTTTTTTGGATGAATGCCATCCTGGTAGATGAATCAGCATTTGGTAAATCCCGCGATGAATTGATGCAGCACCTGAAACAGAAAGGGATTGACACCCGCCTCTTATTTGTTGGTATGAATCATCAGCCATCTCTCCGGAAATATGGATGTGATACTGAAGGTTATTATCCGGTTACAGAACAATTGACCAAAACCGGATTGTATCTGCCTTCTGCCTCTAATTTATCTGAAGCAACCATTCGCTTTATCTGCGATGAGATTATTGCTTTTTCCAAAACCGCTGTACATGTTTAAGAATTACGCGCACTACTACAATCTGTTATACAAAGACAAAGAGTATACAGCGGAATGTGCCCACGTGGATGCATTGATCCGGCAATATTCAAAACCAGGCGCTTCCACCTTGCTTGACATTGGATGTGGTACAGGTCGCCATGCACATGGCATGACAGAACTCGGGTATCGCGTTGCAGGAATTGATCAGTCTGAGGAGATGATCAATTCCGCCAAAGCACGTGCTATTCCTGGAGCCGAATTCCAGGTGGGAGACGCTACCAGTTTTAAGTTGGGACGCCATTTTGATATCGTGACTTCCCTCTTTCATGTGATCAGTTACCAGACAACCAACCTGGCTGTACAGCAAACATTTGCAAGAGCAGCAGAACACCTGAATACTGGCGGGCTTTTCATTTTTGATTTTTGGTACGGACCGGCTGTAGTAACCGAACGCCCGGCTGTTCGAATCAAAAGACTGGAGGATGAGAAAATCAAAGTGACACGCCTGACTGAACCGGTTTGGAAATGCAATGAAAATGTCGTGGATGTGCATTTTGAATTGCTGATCACCGATAAAGCCACTGATCAGGTGGAAACCGTAAAGGAACTACACCCCATGCGCTATTTTTTCAAACCTGAAATGGAATTATTCCTGGCGGTTGCAGGCTTTTCACTAAAGTATTGCAAGGAATGGATGACAGGTAATGAGCCTTCGGATCATACCTGGGGTGTTTGTTGTGTAGCCGAAAAAAAACATTG
>JAGKTB010000434.1:0-4240 GCA_018993145.1 Flavihumibacter sp. | reverse complement strand
AGCCTTCCCTGGCCGGTAAATGCAGGCAGGGTTGCGATGAAGTTTGGCAGAAATCAATATGAAGGCCTTAAAGTTGATTACGACAACGAAGGCATTACCATCGAAGCCGAAGCAAACAGTTCCATCAAAGCAGTATTTGATGGAGAGGTGTCAGCGATTTTCACTATCGGTTCTATTCAGGCAGTAATCATCAAACACGGAAAATATTTCACTACCTACAGTAATCTTTCCAAAGTAACTGTGAGCAAGGGTGAAAAAGTAAAAACCGGACAATTGATTGGGCGCCTGGAAGAAAAAGATGCCGGTCGCGGTGAACTCGAATTCCTGATCACCAACGACGACCGTATCAACCTCAACCCCGAACTCTGGCTCCGCAAATAAGTTAACCAGTCGGTTAACCGACTGGTGTATGCTCTAAACATTTTTCATACAGTGCTTCGTATTGCGGCACGATGAAATGAATGTCAAAACGATCACTCTGCACTTTTGCGTTCTCTTTGAACTGATCCAATTGCGCCTGGTTGCTGAGTAAGTCAATTGCATGGCGGCTCATGTCAGCCACATCTCCAATATTGCTCAAATAACCGGTCTCGCCATGAATGTTGATCTCCGGCAAACCTCCCGCATTGGTCGAAATCACCGGTACACCGGCTGCCATCGCCTCCAGGGCCACCAGTCCAAAGCTTTCGTATTCAGATGTCAGTAAGAACAAATCAGCAATGGCCATGATCTCTTCCATTTGCTCCTGCTTTCCTACAAACCGGATATGATCACAGATACCCAGTTCACGCGCCAGGCTTTCTGCAGCAGGGCGCTCCGGACCATCACCCACAAACAATAATTTACTTGGCACTTTTTTCACCACATTGCCAAAGATCCGCACCACATCTTCAATGCGTTTGATCTTGCGGAAATTGGAAGCATGCATCAGGATGCGTTCTCCCTGTGGTGCAATCACCCGGCGAAAAGCATCAATCCCTTTTCTGCGGAAACGAGCTACATCCACGAAGTTGTGGATCACTTCAATCTCTTTTTCAATCTTGAACCATTTGTAGGTTTCTTCCCGAAGGTTGTCTGATACCGCGGTAATGGCATCACTTTCATTAATTGAAAAAGTTACTACCGGCGCATAGGTTTTATCTCTACCCACCAGGGTAATATCGGTTCCATGCAAGGTTGTTACCACCGGAATGGAGATGCCCTGCTTCAATAAAATCTGTTTGGCCATATAGGCAGCCGAAGCATGCGGGATGGCATAATGCACATGCAGCAAATCCAGCTTATTGTTGATGATCACATCCACCATGGTACTGGCCAGTGCTGTTTCATAGGGTGGATAATCAAAGAGAGGATAGGTTGGTACCCTCACTTCATGATAAAATATGTTGGCGTTGAATTCATTTAGTCGAACAGGCTGCTGATAAGTAATGAAATGCACCTGGTGGCCTTTATCTGCCAATGCTTTTCCCAGTTCTGTTGCCAATACACCACTTCCGCCAAAGGTTGGGTAACATACGATTCCGATACGCATAACTTTATTTAGTTCCTTGTGAAGGTACTGGATTAAAATGTTTAGGTAATTTTAAAAAAACGTTTACATGATTAGAATTGTTTGGTTGCTCGCTCTGTTGGTGCAGGTGCTTAGTTTCATTCCAGCACGTGCACAATCTTTTGATTTTCAGCAAGATTCTATTTTTTTCCGCAAACTGGCCGACGATGTTTTGAGCTCTCCTGCGGCGTATGAAAGTCTCCGGGTGCTCTGTAAAACCGTTGGTCCGCGCCTCGCCGGCTCTCCCGGTATGTACAAGTCTGAAGCCTGGGCTGAAAAGGCGCTGCAGGCTGCCGGTGCCGACAAAGTCTGGAAACAGGCGGTACAGGTTCCTCACTGGGATCGGGGTGGTAAGGATGAAGCCTGGTACCAGTATACCGATGCTTCCGGAAAAAAAGTGAAAGTGGTTTTGGATGTACTGGCCCTCGGAAACTCAATGGGTACAGGCAAAAACGGTCTCCTGAAGAAAGCAGTCCTCATTCATGATTTTGAGGAACTTGAAAAGCGCAAAGATGAACTGAAGGATGTTATCGTGATTTTCAATAATGTATTTGATCCGCGTAATCTCTCCGTGGGACAATCCTATGGAGAATCAGGTGCCTATCGCAGATCTGGTCCAAGCAGGGCTGCCAAATATGGAGCTGCTGCTGTATTGATTCGTTCGGTTACTGCCAGTGCCAATGACAACCATCCACATACAGGGGCATTGGCTTACGATACCGCCTACCCGAAAATTCCAGCAGCTGCTATGGGGTTAAAGGATGCAGATCAGCTGATCGCTCAACTGAAAGCTGGCAAACTGGTTCAGGTCTATTATAAAAGTATGGCACATTTCAAGCCGGACGCAACCGGTCACAATATCATTGGTGAGTTTACCGGTTCTGAATTCCCCGAAAAGTTTATTACTGTGGGCGGGCATCTCGATAGCTGGGATCCTGCCGAAGGCGCCCATGATGATGGTACCGGTTGTGTGCAATCCATTGAAGTGATTCGTGCATTTAAGGCCATGGGTTACAAACCCCGCCATACCATTCGGGTGGTTTTATTTGCCAATGAGGAAAATGGTTTACGCGGTGGCAATCAATATGCAAAAGAGGCAAAGGCCAAAAACGAACAGCATGTATTCGCCCTGGAAAGTGATGCAGGCGGATTCACTCCCCGCAGTTTTGGCTTCACGCTGGAGGCAGCCAAACTGGAGCGCATCCGTCAATGGCTGCCACTTTTTGTACCTTATGGAGTGTATCAGTTTGCCAATGGTGGTGGTGGAGCTGATATCGGTCCGCTTAACAGAAGCCTGGGAACCCCGGTAGCTGGTTTAAGTCCGGATGGCTCCCGCTACTTCGATTTGCACCATGCCCGCAATGATGTTTTCGAGGCAGTCAACAAAAGAGAGCTGGATCTGGGTGCGCTGAATATGGCTTTGTTGATTTATATGATCGACAAATATGGATTATGATTATTTTCATATATCATTAAATCAACACTATGGGAAGGTTTTTCACTATTGTTATTGTTGCCCTGATTGCGATCGGCGCAGGATTGTTCTACTGGCGTTTCTACTGGGTCTTCGGCGAAGGGGTAAAATCCGGGGAGCTGAACTTCGTGGTTAAAAAAGGTTACATCTTTAAAACCTATGAAGGAAAGCTGATCCAGAGTGGTTTTCGTGGAGGCATGGCCGGTAGTATCCAATCCTACGAGTTTGAGTTTTCAGTAGAAAATGAACAGATTGCTACCACCCTGATGGAAAACAGCGGCAAACAATTTGATCTGCACTACAAAGAATATTTAGGTGCTATTCCCTGGAGAGGAAATACCAAATACATCGTTGACAGTATACTTTCCATGAGTGGACAACCTACGGAAAAGGTAATCAAGCCGAAGACACATACAACGGAATAAATCAGGAACCTATCAGGAATACAGCCGGACGCTTATGCAGCTCCGGCTTATTTTTTTGCCAGTCGCGCAGGGTGCGGGTCTGAATCACTTCATTCGTCCCGGTAATATCTACCGCTACGCATAACCGTGAGTCGGGCCGGCATTGTTGTAAAATCGCTTCCAGCAAGGCATTGTTGCGATACGGCGTTTCAATGAAAATCTGGGTGCATCCGGTCCGGATACTTTCCTGCTCCAGTTCTTTCAATAATTTATTGCGGGCACCGGCATCAATAGGAAGGTAACCATGAAATTGAAAATGCTGCCCATTTAAACCACTTGCCATCAAGGCTAATAATATAGAACTGGGTCCTACCAGTGGCTTCACTACCGCACCCATTTGTTGTGCAACTGCAACAAGAATCTGACCCGGATCAGCTACTCCCGGGCAGCCGGCTTCACTGATGATTCCGATGTTTTTTCCTCTTTGCAACTGTTGGCGAAACTGGTCCTTCACCTCCATTTCAGCTTTGTGAATGGCATACCAGTCATAGTTGTCAATCACCATTTCCTTCCAGATTCGTTTCAGGAAACGCCGGGCGGTTCTTTCATTTTCTACAAAAAATACCTGGCATTGCTGAACCGCTTCCAGCACATAAGGAGGAATCACTTCCAGGTGTTCCTCATCCAGGTAACAGGGAATCAGGTAAACAGAACCGAGTGCAGCACTGGCCATAGTTATTTCTTTTCCATTTCACGAAAACTCAGGGTAGCAGCAATCACTGCATAGGAGGGCGCCAATACCCAGCCCAAAAA
>JAGKTB010000433.1:0-5811 GCA_018993145.1 Flavihumibacter sp. | reverse complement strand
TGTACCAGCACCTGTTCTGGTTCCTGGGTCACCCTGAGGTATATATCATCATCCTTCCAACCATGGGTCTGGTATCTGATGTAATGTCAGCTAATGCTCGCAAGCCGATCTTCGGTTATATGGCAATGGTTGGCTCCATGTTTGCGATTGCAGTACTGGCCTTCCTGGTATGGGCGCACCACATGTTTGTAACAGGACTAAATCCTTTCCTGGGAGCGTTCTTCGTACTGTTGACCTTGTTGATTGCGGTTCCGTCAGCGATTAAAGTATTTAACTGGCTGACAACCCTCTGGAGGGGTAACCTGCGGTTTACACCTGGCATGTTGTTCTCCATTGGATTTGTAAGTTTGTTTATTTCTGGTGGTTTGACAGGTATCTTCCTGGGTAACTCTACCTTGGATATTCACCTCCATGACACGTATTTCGTAATTGCTCACTTCCATATCGTAATGGGTGTTAGTGCTTTCTTCGGCATGTTTGCCGGATTATACCACTGGTTCCCCAAGATGTATGGACGCTATATGAACAATACGTTGGCATATATCCATTTCTGGATTACACTGGTAGGTGCCTACCTGATATTCTGGCCTATGCACTACCAAGGCTTGGCTGGGGTTCCACGTCGCTACCTGGATTTCAGCGGATGGGAATCTTTCAACCAGTTTGATGGTCTGAACCGTTTTATTTCTATCGTAGCGATCATGGTATTTGCGGTGCAGCTGTTATTCGTATTCAACTTTTTCTACAGCATATTCAAGGGGCGTCGGGTAACGACTCAAAATCCATGGGGTGCTACTTCACTTGAATGGACAACTCCTATTAATCCTGGTCACGGTAACTGGGAAGGTGAGATTCCTGAAGTACATCGCTGGGCTTATGATTACGGTAAGGATGGTCGTGACTTCATTCCTCAAACTGAACCGATATCAGCGAATGAAAGTCCGGAAAGCAAGCATTGATTCGGGGATGAAAGTTGATGAATACTGAATCGAGTTAAAATGCCCTGATCAGCAATCGGGGCGTTTTTTTAGAGTGTACGATTTTTGTTTAATAATGATGAATGCAGCAGAGTGAATCAGTTCAACCGGGTAAAGAAAATGGTGTAATGACGCGGTTGCGTGATTACCTCCTGCTGATAAAGTTCTCTTTGACAACAATGGTGGTGTTTTCAGCGGTAATAAGTTACCTGCTGGCACCAAAAATTGTGGAGTATGATTGGGCGATGATCTTACTATTGTTCCTGGCAGGAATGCTGGTAACAGGAAGTGCCAATACCATTAACCAGGTAGTGGAAAAAGATACAGACGCCCTGATGAAGCGCACTGCCAGCAGACCCATTGCATCGGGTCGGATGTCAGTGGCGGAGGGTTGGGCTTTTGCAGTGATTAGTGGATTGCTGGGGGTATTTCTCCTCTGGTATTTTTTTAACGGATTATCCGCTGGTCTGGCAGCTTTCAGCCTCTTCCTCTATGCTTTTATTTATACTCCGCTAAAAAAGGTGAATTCCATCTCCGTGTTGGTAGGTGCATTTCCCGGAGGGTTGCCCTGTTTAATTGGGTTTGCAGCCGGAAATGATACTATCTTTTATGGAGAGCATGGATGGCGTGACCTGGGTGGATGGGCTTTGTTTGCGATACAGTTTTTCTGGCAATTTCCCCATTTCTGGGCGATTGCCTGGCTGTCGCACAAGGATTATGAAGCAGCTGGTTTTCGGTTGTTGCCATCTGAAAAAGGCCCTACTAAATATTCGGCAATACAGTCGATTATTTATTCGGTGTTTCTGATACCGGTAGGATTGACGCCTTATTTCACAGGCATAACGGGCTGGGTAAGTTTGCTGATAATCCTTGTATGCAACCTGCTGATGGTAGCCCTGAGTGTTAGGTTGTATATGAAAATGGAAAAGTCTGCAGCCCGGGGGGTGATGTTTGGCAGTTACCTATACCTGATGATTGTTTTTTTCGCCCTGGTGGCGGATAAGGTGTAGTATGGAAGAGGAGACAAAGGAGACAGGAGACAAAAGATACGGGAGATGGAGGAGTAATTAAAATTTAATGTATGAGGGTAGAAGCTATGGAGCAGCGAAAGAGAATACATCCGAATAAATTCACGATGTGGGTGGCGATTGCAAGTATCACCATGATGTTTGCAGGGTTGACCAGTGCCTATATTGTAAAGAGGAGTCAGCCAAGTTGGACAAGTTTTGAAATGCCGGTAATCTTCTGGTATTCCACAGCGGTGATGTTGGCGAGCAGTGTTACGATCTATCTTGCACTGAAAGCGTTTCGTGAGCGTGAGCGGGTGAAATACAGGCAGCTGATAACAGTTACTGCTTTGTTGGGGCTGGCATTTGTTGTACTTCAGTACCTGGGTTTTAAGGAGATCTGGGCCTCCGGTATCAGTTTTGCCGGGGCCGGCGGGGGACAGTTTTTATATATAATTGCCGGTCTACATGGATTGCACGTGGTAGGAGGAGTAATCGCGCTTATTGTGCTGTTTTTTAAGGCGTTTAGTACCAGATTCCGGAATTATAATCCGGTACC
The DNA here is from genome assembly GCA_018993145.1 of Flavihumibacter sp. GTDB lineage: Bacteria > Bacteroidota > Bacteroidia > Chitinophagales > Chitinophagaceae > Flavihumibacter. The sequence continues at coordinate 3,268 of JAGKTB010000433.1, read as the reverse complement.
CGTGGAGGTGATGAGTACGTATTGGCATTTTGTAGATCTGTTATGGCTTTATCTGATGGTATTTTTTATGTTATTGCAATAGTATATTCCGTATATCCAATTAAATTTGCGAACCAATCTTAAACACTGAACATGGCACAAGCAGTACCTGCAGAACAAAAATGGTGGAGTGGCGGGAAAAGCCCCTTCAATGTGGAGTATGGTGAACTTATGATGTGGTATTTCCTGATGAGTGATGCGTTCACCTTTGGTGCGTTTCTGATCTCTTATGGCACCATCCGTTTCGCCTCCAACTCATGGCCCGATCCCAATGAAGTTTTCCAGTCTTTTCCCGTTTTTGGAAGCGGGCTTCCACTCATGTTTGTGAGTTTAATGACCTTTATCCTGATCATCAGCTCCGTAACCATGGTATTGGCGGTGCTGGGTGGTCATGCTATGGATAATAAAGCAGTAGTAAGAAACCTGGTACTTACCATCATTGGTGGTATTGCATTTTTGAGCTGCCAGGCCTGGGAATGGGCGCACTTACACCATGAAGGTGCCTGGTGGGGAAGCAATCCATTCCTCAATATGGATGGTACTAAAGCATCTACGAATTTTTCTAATTTCTTCTTTACGATTACTGGTTTTCACGGATTTCACGTTTTCAGCGGGGTAGTTATCAATATTGTAATGCTGATTATGACCCTGAATAATGTATTCGAAAGGAGGGGCCATTATCTGATGATCGAAAAAGCCGGTTTATACTGGCATTTCGTGGACCTGGTTTGGGTGTTTGTATTTACCGTATTTTATCTCGTATAACCATTTAAGAAACGCAATTATGCATCAAGATAATAACACAGAAATAACCTTCCATCATGAATATGATCGGGAGGCCAGCAGAAAAGAAGTAATTAAGATTACTGTAATCCTTTCTGTAATTACACTCATAGAACTGGCACTTGGCTTTTGGTTATACCTTTCTCATCAAAGGCTGGGTCCGTTTATGGTTCACTTGATCAAGGGCGTGATTCTGATTCTCATGCTGGCCAAAGCCTTTTATATTGTTGCCTATTTCATGCACCTGAAGCATGAATTGCGCAACATGATTATGACGATTGTGGTTCCTTTGCTGCTCTTCGTTTGGTTTATCATTGCTTTCCTTGCGGACGGCAACTCATACAGAAACCTGAAGAACACCTATGATCCTTACCACAAGGAACAAAGTCAGAAAAAGGTGGAAAAGGCTGAACATGGCAGTAAAGAAACTGATACTAAAGTTGGACATTAAGATTTGAGGCGGATTAGATACAGACCAACTGAATAATAACTTTGTTAAACAACTGAACCATCCGCCATGGCGGATGGTTTTTAGTATTAATACTTTCGGACTTGAATAAAACAGCATTAGCAGGGATTTTTTTAGCGGTGATCGTTCCGGTGATCTGTTATTTTATCGTAGATCATTATAGTACGGATGCTGTGGACATGCCTCGCCGGTATTATGTAGACACTGTCCTGACCAAAATTGAGGGCGGTAAAGAGATTACCGATACCGTTTGGCATAAAGTGGCTAATATCCAGCTTACCAATCAGTTGGGTCAAGAAGTGAGTCTGGATGATATCCAGGGCAAGGTAATTGTAGCCAATTTTTTCTTTACCCGTTGTCCATCTATTTGTCCGGCGCTGACGGTTAATTTGAAAAGGTTGCAGAATGCATTAAAACTGCAGGATGTTACCCGTAAAATTGATACCACTTTTGTTCAATTTCTATCTTTCAGTGTGGATCCGGAGCGGGATTCAGCAGTCCAGTTAAAAAAGTTTGCGGACCGGTACGGAGTTAATCATGATGTATGGTGGATGCTGACTGGAGATAAAAAAACGATTTATGATTTCGCTTTGAATGAAGTGAAACTCTCAGCTATTGATGGGGAGGGAGTGGATTCGAATTTTATTCATACCGAGAAGTTTGTTCTGATGGATCGGGATCGGGTAGTGCGGGGTTATTACAATGGACTGGACAGTATGGCAATGGCTGACCTGGCAGGTGATATTGTGAAGATCTTCATTGAGAAGGATAAAAAGAAGAAACGAAATCTCTTTAGAAAATAGAAGCTATGTTATCAGCAATGATCAAAAAGAATGATGCGACTGCAAAGTGGTTGATCGGATTGGTTTCTTTTGTTGTTTTTATAGCAGTTGTTATTTTGTCCAGGGTAAAACTGGATGTTCAACTTGGCTTTGATGTGCATGTGTTTGCACGCATAAATGCCATGCTGAACAGTGCTGTTGCTGTACTGTTGGTAGCTGCTTTGGTTGCGGTGAAACAGAAAAAATTTCAATGGCATAAGCGGCTTATGTTCCTGGCGATCGGATTGTCTGCCTTGTTTCTCATTTCCTATATTGCACATCACCTGCTGTCTGCCCAAACACTATATGGTGGTACGGGATGGATGCGGACTGTTTACTATTTTATTCTTATTACCCATATCTTTCTGGCCGCCATTATACTTCCTTTTATTTTGTTTACTGCCTACCGGGCAATGATAGCAGAATGGCCGGCGCACAAAAAGATTGCGAGAATTACCTGGCCAATTTGGTTTTATGTGGCTGTAACCGGGGTGCTGGTGTACCTGATGATCAACCCCTATTACTCCTGAGCGAAAACCTGTAAATTGTGCCATGAGCAAAGCAACTGCGCCCTCAATTTTCCGGGACCTTCAACAGCTGTACAAGACGCTATTGTATGTGCTGGTATTATCCATGTTAGCAGCGTTTCTGGTGGTTCAGTTTAACATCATCAATCCTGTAGTTGACATTCCAACGGATCGGCTGCTGCAGGTTGTTGCTGTGTTATATTGTTTTGCTGCTGTGTTTGTGGGTTTGCAATTATTCCGCCGAAAGCTTGAGCAGATTAAGATAAGTGACAGTACGGCCAGGGAAAAGCTAAACCGATTCAAATCAGCTTCCATTCTTCAATGGGGACTGATGGAATCTGCGGCGATATTCAGTACTCTTTGCTACCTGCTAACCGGTAACTGGGCTTTTCTTGCATTGTCATTTACACTCCTGGTAATATTTGGAGGGTTGAATCCTTTCAAACATAAAGTGATGATTCAGTTGCGCCTTAGTGAGCAGGAGGTGGCTGGTTTGTAAAATTCAGAGCTCTTCTGCCGGATCCCAGAATACTTTACTGAAGTTCTGAATAGTATCGTTTAGTACAGTGATACCTTCTTTTTCGAGTAGCTCCTGCATGCGTGTTGGAGTTGGAAAATGCGCTTTGCCG
>JAGKTB010000062.1:0-3493 GCA_018993145.1 Flavihumibacter sp. | reverse complement strand
CCCAAACTGTTAAACTTAGTAGCCGTTTAATTGTCATATACCATTCATCCCAATCGCAACGTTTAGGCATCCATATTTGCCCAATTTTGCACACACTCAGAGAAAAAATAGAAGAATGAAACAAGTATTGGTCTTATTGACCATTTTTATCGGAACCTTCAGCTATGCACAAATACCTGCCGGGGTGGGTGCTCCCGGAGGCCGGCCAGGTGGTGGCAACATGAATATCGGCCGATTTTACGGAAGGATTATTGATGCCGCAACCAATAAAGGGGTTGACGCAGCTTCCGTTCAACTGATTCAGAACAAATTTGATGCCGCAACCAAAAAGAGAAAAGATACCATCATTGCGGGAATGCTTACCGACCGAAGAGGTGAATTCAGCTTTGAAGGGCTTCCTGTAGCCGCATCCTACAAACTGGTCATTTCGGCAATCGGGTTTAAAGAAATTGAACAAAAAGTAGGCTTTGAATTAAACATGGCAGGTGGCGATATGCAAAAAGCACTTGCCGGCGTTGATAAAGACCTCGGCAATATCAAATTGGAGGCCGATCCGAAAATGCTGGAATCCGTAACTGTGACTGCGGCCAAACCGTTGATGTCGATGGGTATCGACAGGAAAGTGTACAACGTAGATAAAAACCTGGTTTCTACCGGCAATACCGCGGAAGATATCATGCGCAATATCCCTTCCTTGCAGGTAGATATTGATGGCAGTGTAACACTCCGGAATGCTGCTCCACAGATCTTTGTGGATGGCCGCCCTACCACTCTGACACTCGATCAGATTCCGGCTGATGCCATCGAAAGTGTGGAACTTATCACTAACCCTTCTGCCAAATTTGATGCCTCCGGAGGTACTGCCGGAATCCTGAATATTGTTTTGAAGAAAAACAGGAAAGCAGGTTATAACGGAAGTATCAGGGCAGGCATTGACAGCCGCTGGCAACCCAATGGTGGCGCAGACATCAATGTTAAACAGGGTAAGGTGAATTTGTTTGCCAGTGGTAATATCCGTACCAGGAAATCCATTTCAGAAGGTAATACCTCGCGAACTACCTTTATTAAAGACCCGGTAACGGATCTCGATCAGGATGACTACAGTGTAAACAAGGGTCAATTCATGTTTGGAAGAGCGGGACTTGACTATTTCATGAATAACCGGAATACCGTTGGGTTCTCTGTGAATGCGGTAAAAGGTAGTTTCAACTTTGATAATGAAAGTAATATCCGGACAGACAGTCTGTTTCCGGGAGATACACAATCCAGCTTCAGTCGTCGTTTGTCGAATGGAGAACGTTCCTTCCGGAATCTCGGATCCTCAGTTTATTACAAGCGCCTATTCACCAAACCTGGTCGTGAATTCACTGCTGATATCAACTATAACCGTAGTAAAAACGATAACAATACCACGATCAATAACGATGTATTAACTGCTCCCAATGGATCCATTACACGCCGGTTCGGTCAGTTGAATACCGGTAATGGCAGCAGTTCCAATATTACATTCCAGACTGATTTCGTGAATCCTTTAAGTGGTAATGCAAAACTGGAAACAGGTTTACGTCTGAATGTCCGCAGTCAGGAAAGTGTGAACAATATCAGCCTGGTGGATGGAAATGGAAATGCTTTTTTTATTCCTTCTCTTTCTTCTCAATTTGATTATACAGATCGCGTTTATGCCGGTTATGTTACCTATACAAACAAATGGAAAAAACTTGGCTACCAGTTAGGATTGCGGGCAGAAAGTTCTGACTACGATGGAGAGGTGCTGACTACCACCCCTCCTCCTGGAAGCAAGGATACACTCCTGACCTACGGCAACAGTTTTCCGCTTAGTCTTTTCCCGAGTGCCTTCCTGACTTATCAGCTAACTGATGATGATGAACTGGCCTTCAATATTACACGCCGGATCAACCGTCCGAATTTCTTCCAGCTCTTTCCTTTTACAGATTATTCAGATACGTTGAACCTTACCCGTGGTAATCCAAACCTGCGGCCGGAGTTTACCGCATCTTTTGAACTGAGTTACCAGAAAAAATATGGAAATGCTAATTCATTTATAGCGAGTGCCTATTATAAGTACACAACAAATCTTATCACCCGCAACCAGGTTGAGCTTATCAATCCTTTCAACAAAAACGAGGAACTGGTGATCAGCTATATCAATGCGGATAACAGCCAGATTGGGGGTATTGAACTGATTGGACGAAATAAACTGACAAAGTGGTGGGAACTGATCTCCAACTTCAACCTTTACCAATCAAAGATCAATGCCAATCAGCCGGGAATTCCAAACCAGGAAGCGATAACATCTTATTTTGTCAAAATCAATAATAATATCAAACTGGCAAAACAGCTTACGCTGCAATTAAGCGGAAGTTATACTTCCAAAACCATTCTTCCTCCTGGTGGCGGTGGCGGTGGTGGCTTTATGTTTGGCGGACCGCAAACCACAGCACAGGGCTTTATTCGTCCGCGTTATGAAGTGGAAGCTGCTCTTCGGTATGAATTCCTGAAAGAAAGAAGAGCGAACCTTACCCTGGCCATCAACGATATCTTCCGCACCAACCGCTATGATCAGTTTAGCTCCTCTCCCAGCTTTGAACAAAATACCTGGAGATTGCGCGATCCGCAGATCCTGCGTCTTAATTTCAGCTGGAGATTTGGTAAATTTGATACCTCACTCTTTAAGCGTAAGAACATTAAAGGAGATATGCAGAACATGCAAAATATGAGTGAAGGGGTTCAATTCTAATGTATGGATCAATATGAAATTCGATACGCAATGGCCCCTGATGCAGGGGCCATTGCTGCATTATGCAGTTCCGGTTTTGCCAGGGTACATGAGAGCGGATTTGTACCTGAAGACCTGGTCCTTTTTTGTGAGTTGCACTATTCAGCTACAGCCATTGAAGCAGATCTTGAAAAATCGGATCGGTTTTATCTGGTGTTGGTTCATCAGGATAAAGTAGTTGGATGCCTGCGGATGGGTAGTCCGACGCTGGCACTGTCAAAACCAGATTTGACGGGAATTGAACTGGCGCGTTTTTACCTCGACGCAGCGCATCGTTCAGGAGGATGGGGTTCTGCCATGCTGAAAATGGCTGAAGAAGAAAGCAGTAAACGTGGCTTCAGGCAGATCTGGTTGCACGTTTATATTCCCAATGTCAGAGCACAGGAGTTTTATTACAGGCATGGATATACGAAAATTGGGGAAGAACAACTGGTGTTCCGGCAATCGAGTCCAACCGGGCTGGTATTGAGAAAGCAGTTGGTTGCAGCCGTTCCTGCATCGGCTTATTCAGAACCCTGAACAACTGAATAATTGCTGATAGCAAGAATATGGCGGCTACCAGTAAATTGATGATTCGCTGGGATGCATTAATCCTGTTCACCAGCCATCTGCCCCCGAAAATAAAAAGCAGCAATCCGCTAACCGTTCCCACAGCAATGCCAATGGTATACACATTGAAATGCAGCGAATCAGACT